>CAYMYR010000025.1:36422-37501 GCA_964394715.1 uncultured Smithella sp. | reverse complement strand
TTACGGTAACTTCAACTTCGCCTGCCAGGGAATAAACAGTATGGCGTTTGCGGAATATACACCTTGAATATACGCGGCGTGTCGCTTGATAAAGGTTTCCCGAATAACCACTAGTCGAAATAGTCCCGCATATCTTTCGGAATCGCGTCCTTGTCGACCTGAAAAAGCTCTATGAGCACATCGTCCGGCGCGGGAACCATGATATATTTCCAGACACCGATATCCGTAATGCCCTTTTTGAATGGCACGTTCATGGCTTTGAGTTTTTCCACGACGCCGTTGATGTCATCGGTCTGTATTCCGAAATGATGAATGCTTCCTCTTCCTGAAAATGAGGGAGCCTGATCGTAGAAATGAATGCGGCCCGTTCCTACGCGCATAAAGACGTTTCTGGCTCCCGCCATATTTTCATCAAGAACAACTTTACCGCCGAAAGCATCCCGGTAAAATTCCAAACTTTTTTCAATATCCGATGCAAACAGATGAACATGATGGACATGGTTCATTAGATTGCTCCTTTCTTCCATTCATCCTTAACCGCGGACCAGATCGCCGGCCAGGCGGCTTCGTTTTTGCGCCTGAACAGGTCCTGATGGCCAAGCGTCTTGACGCCAAGCTCTTCCGGCCGTCGGAGGTGGATCTCGTGTTTTGCGGAGGGCATGAATTCCAGAAACTGCCGCGCGCATTTGAGTTTAGTCATCGGATCATCCGTGAAGACGAAAGAAATGACCGGTGCCTTGATGTCATTAAAGTAGTGCGGCTGCAACCTGTTGGCCAGCTCGCTATGGAAATATTCGCCTTTGTGCGACCAACGGCGCCAGGTGCGGAAGGCTCCGGCAGGCAGGGTGGAACCGCCCCACAAACCACCTGCGGGGATGTATCCCTTCATCGCCAGCTTCATCGGCCCATAAATCCACCAAAAAAACAGATCAAGAAACTGCTGTTTCGGAAAACGATGCGTCCACCAGGTTCCAAACCCGACACCAATGAAAACATGGCGCGCGATCTTGTCGTGGTTGGGCATAAAGCCGACCAGGTGCCCGCCGGCGCTGTTGGCGATATGAATAACAGGAACGCCG
>CAYMYR010000025.1:0-36322 GCA_964394715.1 uncultured Smithella sp. | reverse complement strand
AAAGCCGACCAGGTGCCCGCCGGCGCTGTTGGCGATATGAATAACAGGAACGCCGGGCACGGCGGCGATCAGCCGGTCGAGTGCCGCCGCCATGTCCAGGCGTCCCCAGTCCGGGAAATCCGTTTTGAATGATTTTAGACTTTTCGGAACTGAGGTCCCGACGCCACGGTAGTCGTATAGGAAACAGGCTGTGCCGCGCGCGGCACCGTATCTTGCGAAGGGGAGATAGAAATCTCTGGGAAATCCGGTTGCCGAAGATATCAGCACCGCCGCCTGCGGTTGATCCGGAAGCAATAATGTACCCGCAAGCTCAAACCCGTCCGCTGCAGAAAAAGTCACTTCGGTCTCCATAGTTTTATTCACATCATTCATAGCCGATACTCAAGATGATCCTCCGTGATTTTTTGTCAGCCATTCGCTTGTTCTATGTTGCCCGTATCTCGTACAGAGAGCAAGGGAATATCTCCCTACGTATAGGTGGTTGCAATCCCCTGTTCCAGGTTTATTGTCGACGATGGTATCCCCGATAAATTTCCGAATAATCCGGATATTATCTATGCAAGCTTCTTGTGTTCCCTGGAGCAGCACATTCGATCGTGGAGTTCCAGAACCGGAGCGATTTCAGAATGTATCTTTCCGCTGCCCAGCGCTTTCATGAACTGACAAACTGAGTACGCTGACGAGGCACGCCCGTATTTCTCTTGCCACTTCCGGGATTCCTGCTGTTGACGGTTGTCTTCAAATGGCCAACGCCACGGGGGCTTATCAATATTAATTCTCCAGGGTTTGGGCGTCAGCCGTGCCCTGAATGAACCCTGCTCCTTGCAAAGCCTGATGTAGAGAGGATCGCAGCCCAGGCTTTTCATCATTTCCTGTGTTGTATCGCTCACCGGGTCGTATACATTGCTTGTAATCATACATCTGAAACCGGCAGCGGTCCTGTAGATCCTCAATGAAATATCGAATTGCCTTTGAACCCATATCTCAATTCTTTCGAGAACCATCATCTCGGGGTTCTCCAAAGGTTTATCACCTCTGCCAAATAGTTTCCGGAGAAACTTTAAAAGTCCGGCCATTGGCTTATCCGATGGTAAATCGACATCCATGAACATGGCATTTCCCGAATTCAACACAAGCGCCCCATAGGCATTTCTTGTAACCACGGCTAAATCCTCTGACTGTTTTCCCCTAATCACCTCGATGATTTCTTCTCTCAACGGCCCTCGTCCGTAAAAGTATCTTTCAAGGACGCTGCCGGATAAGACTTTGGCAATGGCAGTTCGCAGTCTATCGGAAGCCTTGCCCCGGGCTGATTGCAGGTTTCTGTCAGACCAGCCCCAGCATGTAAGCAGGAAGCCTTTCCTGCCTGCTGCTTTGACTTCCTGTTCTTCTTTTGCCCAGTACTTCGGAATTTTCATGAAGGCCCTCCCCTTATGGATACCCATCATGGATCGTTAATATGAATAATGTTTGCTGCATGGTGATGAAGATAGAGAAAGACCCGGAAGATAAGTCCCTCCGGGCCTTTTTTATACGCAATTGATAAAGTCTCTTTTCAGTGGTCAGTTAAAATACATGCACTGACCAGAGGCATCTGTGGAAAATCTATCGGTAGTTACACCAGTCAATACACCGGCGTTCCTGTTCCTTCGCCTGTCTCTCACAACGTCGCTTGTATCCCGGCCTCGAGTGTTCTCTGCATCCGGCCATTGCGGCATCGAAATCTTCACGGCAGCGATCGATACATTGGCCGCGATGACCGGGGGGAGGAGGAGGACCGGGCTCACGATAACCGGAATCCGGGGATGGATGATGACCGGGAGGTTCCACCAGGAAACGGCAACGGGCTGACACCCTGTAGTCGCCGGGCCTGTAATTATAATAAGCCCGCGCCTCATATCTCCCCGGTCGTGGAGATCTGAAATTCAGCACACCCTGCCGCACCCCCATGGGCAGATATTTGTAGTCCCCGCCCTCCGTATCTGATGCGCCTTCCGGGACGATACATATCCAGTCACTGGAATATCCGGGTGCATTGTAAAAACGCACCCGGATATCGTCGCCCTGATAGACGCGTTTGTCCGTTTCAATCCATGGCTGGCCGTTTGAAGCCAATGCTGTCTGGCAGCAAAAAGCCATGATCATTAAAATGATGAATGCAGGAATTGACCTAATTTTTAGACTGGTTGTTGTAATCATTGTTTCCTCCTTTGTTTGAAAATATCAAAAATAATTATTTCTTGTTGTCTATCGCTTCTTCTCAGGAAAATGATCACGGGGTTTCCTTGAACGAAGCGGATTACTTTTCACAAACAACAATATCTAAACCATATGTTAAAAAAAGTGCAACTGGCTTGGGCATTATAATACCGTCCCCTGTAATTTCATATCATTTTCTTGTGCCAAAATAATCACCACAAAATGATGTTCTAATGAAGATGGCTAAAAAAGCAAAAATGTAAAAACGGAATTCTTTGACATTATGCGGCATATCACGCACCTTTTTTTTGTTTCGATTTCAACGGAATCAGGAATTGCTTTCCCTCTGAATACTCAATATGGATACTAGATCTTCTGCGATCATTGGCTTGTAGAAGTAGAAGCCCTGAATTTCAGAGCATAAATTCTCTTTTAGGAAGGCCAGCTGCTGTTCGGTTTCCACTCCTTCAGCCACTACATTGAGGCCAAGCGTTCTTCCAAGCTCCAAAATGATTTTAATAATACCTTCATCTTTGATGTTTTTGGCAATTCCACGGATAAATTGTATGTCGATTTTAATCCTGTCAACCGGGAGGTCCTTCAAACGTCCAAGCGAGGAATAATCAGTCCCAAAATCATCAATGGACAAAGACACTCCGAGAGCTTTCAGTTTGTTCATCGTACTGATCACATAATCTGTATCATGCACACTCAAACTTTCTGTAACTTCCAATTCCAGGTAGCAGGGCTTTAGTTTTGTTTCCCGCAGTACCCTGTCAACAATATCGACGATATTCGGATTGTAGAACTGTTTCACGGAAAGATTCACGGCTACCCTCGCGGGGTTGAGCCCCTGATTCTGCCATTCTTTATTCTGGCGGCAGGCGGTCATAAGCACCCACTCGCCAATGGAATGAATAAGACTTGTTTTTTCTGCAAGGGGAATAAACCTGCCCGGCGGTATGATTCCCTTGCGGGGATGCTGCCAGCGGATCAGGGCCTCCGTTCCGATGATTTCAAGAGTGTGGGGATTCACCTGGGGCTGATAGTGCAAAAACAGTTCGTTTCTTTCAAGAGCACGGTAAAGACTGTTGGTCAGTTCCATATTGTCCAGAACTTCCTTTTTCATTTCCACTGTACAAAATGAGAATCTGTTTTTACCCTTGCTTTTGGCCTCATACATGGCCATGTCCGCGTGCTTGATGAGTTCGTCCGTATTCTCACCATCAAACGGGAAAACGGCGATCCCCGCACTTGCGGTAATAAAAAACTCCTGGTCTTTAATGGTGATCGGCTGTTCAAAAACACTCATGATTTTTTTCGCAGACTCCTGAATATCTTTTATATCAGGGATCTGCTGCAGCATGATGAGAAATTCGTCTCCGCCGAAACGAGATACAGTATCATATTCGCGTACGCGTGCGGAAAGCCTTTCTGCAATCTGCACGAGCATTGCATCCCCTCCGTCGTGTCCCATGGTATCATTGACAGATTTGAAGGAATCAACATCAATAAATATTACGCTGATGAGTTTTTCTGCACGCATAGCCAGACTGACAGCCTGTTTCAGCCGGTCAGTAAGAAGCGCACGGTTTGGCAAACGGGTCAAAGGATCATAGTAGGCCATGTAGTTGATTGCTTTTTCAGACTCCACCTGGCGTAAAGCATCCGATAATAGATTCCCCAGCACCTGGATCATTTCCCGATGGTCCTGATCCCATTTTCGGAGGCTTTGTATAGCCTCAAAAGATATATAGCCGATAACGTTATCAATACCCGTAAGTTTCACAATAATGAAAGACTTGACCGGGATGTTCTTCAGGGATTCCCTGTCCGCTGCTGAACCGGGGTGCAGTCTTTCCGCATCATGAATGTGAATATACCCGGTATCATCAACCTGGTCTTTGACCCAAGGCAAATCCAGGATGGTTGGATGGTCTTTCCTGTCGAGCATGGAAGCAATCCCGGTATTGCACCACTCATGGGATTGCGCGAGGTGATGATTATCCTTTGCATACATAAAAAGACCGGCCCGGTCTGCCTGAAAATGGCTGCCGCACTTTCGCAGCATGTCATCAATGATCCTATCGATGTTTTCCTGGTTGGCATCAACAAATTGAGCGGAGATGCCGGCCAGCAATTTCTGAAGTTTGATCTGTTCTTCATTTCTTGCCAGCCGGTCAAAATAAATACGGTTGATATAGAAAGCAATCCATATGAAGATGCCAAACATGCCTATTCGGAAGATATGGTTTCCGGCACCAATCTTTACAGTCTGCTCCGGCACGGTTATCCATATCCAGAAAAGTGTAATGAAAGTGGCGGCACTGACCATATACAATAGTCTTTTCTGGCGAAATAAAATGGATACCAGTACAAAAACGATGGGCAACGCCCAGAAGGTGGAGTGGTCGTCGATGAAACTGAGAACAATGAAAGGGATTGACAGGGTCACCAGGGAATTAAGCAATCCATCTTTGGCATCCTGTTTAATGTCGAATTTATGAACAATCTGCAGTGCTACGCCCAGAAAGATAAGCAGGAAAGTCTGCGGCAGAGAAGAAATGAAGGAGCTTCTGTGAATGAAATTTGCTATAGCAAAGTGTAAAAATGCTCCCAGTATATAGGCTCTGGTTAAATACAAGTATAGTTGGGATTGACTGGCCTCACTCAGGATCTGACCTTCCTGCGGCACGGTGTTTTTCGTTTCCGGGGCCATTAAACCGTATTTGATGATGCAATAATACATTGCCGTAATCGGTATCAGGGTAATCAGGGGAGCGAGCTGGGGAAACTTGAATGGAAAGTAATAATTGATCACAAATTCTGTCAGGGTTCCAATGATGATGGCTAACACATAAGAAGCAACGATCATGTACGCCTGCTTCTTGATTAAGCGCTCTTTTGATGACCAGCCCCAGTGAAAAAACAGGCCGATAACCATCAGAGAAAACATGATGTAATAGACATTGAACATTACGTCCCACACAGAAGTGGGCCGGACGTTCACCCAGCCGGCATATGTGTATTCCAGAACATATCTTTTTACCGCCAGGTCGCTGTATAGGCTGAAAACAAACACATTCACAGCGGCAGGAAGATAGATTAGCGCATAGATCCATTTCTTCCTGAATATGTTTTGTTTTCCGGTCAGGCAAAGAGTGTAATGAAGGAGAATACTGTATAAGGTCCCCCACCCTATCGCGGCAACCCTTCTCCATGTTAGACTCATTTCATAAGAAATTGCCGAGTTAGCGATGGAAAATGCAAATGCCCATATGCAGAGGGTCAAACAGATGCAAAAAAAGAGCCGGTGGATGGTGGAAGAAGGATTGAGCCTTATCACGTAAACGCCCAGTATGTAGTACACGACTACGGCAAGAAAAAACAGCAGCGAAATTAAACCCGGCAGAGACATCTTATAGAATTCCTGTGGTAATTCGTTTCGACGTGAAAAATAAGGCTGTAAAACAAACGCCATTATTTCCAGTTGCTGTTCATTGCAATCTTGACAAGGACTTACTTTTCTAATTAAAGTATAAAAAATGAGGACTTGCATGTCAAGGAAATCTTGATATCATTCTGTCTCCCTTTTTCATGCGGCGTATTATTCACATGCGCTTCTTAATCAACGTCCATTTCCCCCCGAAAGTTGACAGATGACCTGCCTGATGTTACTAAACAAACAAATTGCGTTTTAGAAACGAGGCGAGGACGTTTAAACAGCAAGGGAAATGGTGAGAATCCGTCAATGGCTGAGAGCAGTGATGAATAAATCACTGCGTGGCACCGTGGCATTATGCATGCCCGTTCAATTTGATATTCTTATTCAAGATATGCAGTGTGGGGGATGATAGCTTATGCCTATTGAAATTGAACGCAAGTTTCTTGTAACAGGAGACACATGGAAACAGGGGAAAGGCATCCGCCTGTGCCAGGGATACCTGAACCGCGAAAAAGAAAGAACCGTTCGAGTGCGTCTCGCCGGTGAAAGGGCGTATCTGACCGTTAAAGGCCCGACAAATAATGTAACACGCGCTGAATATGAGTACGAAATTCCGTTTGAGCATGCCGCAGAGATGCTCCGGCTCTGTGATGGACGGATAATCGAGAAGGACAGATATACAGTCAATTATAGCGGGCTCCGCTGGGAGATCGATGAATTCTGCGGAGAAAACAAAGGCCTCATTCTGGCAGAGGTGGAATTGCAAGACCCGGGCCAGGTGTTCGAACGCCCGCAGTGGCTGGGTCAGGAAGTCACCAATGATCCAAGATATTTCAATTCCAATCTAAGCACTTTTCCCTTCAGCACCTGGACGGATCATTAAAGCAAACCGCCTTCAATCCCTTTGACTGCAGTCAAGTTTTTCGAAGAGACGATTTGAACATTGACAGACGGGCTATTTTCAAGCTAGAGAATAATATATTAACGAAAGAAGAGCTAATATTGGTGGAACCGTTTTAAGGATGGCGTAGTCAACCGGACGCATCCAATATTCGTATGACCGTGGAACATTAGAACCAATTTTAAACAAAGGAGTCTATTCTTGAAAAAGTTGCTTATTGCTTCAGCCATGGTTGCTTTACTGGTTCCGGGATGCGCGTCTTCACAAAAATTTTCCGTCGAAGAGCAGTTCAAAAAAAGCTTCCCCAAAAACACTTATGAAACATTTTCGGAAACTTCCCTGAAAGGTGTTTATGAAGTCTATAACGGGAAACAGGTTTATTATTATCTTCCCGAGAATGATGTTCTTTTACTGGGGAGCATTGTTACAAAAGACGGGAAAAATCTAACGCAGGAGAGCAATTCAAAAAAAATGGCCGCCCGACTGGCCGCGCTTCCGCTGGACAAAGCCCTGAAAATCGGAAACGGAAAAACGACCGTTGTGGAATTCATTGATCCGAACTGCCATTACTGCAAATTATCTTTCGACTTTTTTAATAAGCGTAAAAAAGATGTTACGTTATACGTATTTTTCTACCCCCTGTCCGAAGATTCGGAAAAGAAAATCCGCCATATTTTATGTTCAAAAAACATGGAACAGTCTTTTAATGAAGTTTTGGGAGGTAAACTGCCTGGAAACGCCCGTCTCAATTTATGCAGCGATAAGAATGCTGAAGAAATGCTGAGAGTTCATCTACAGGCCGCGTCAAAAATCGGCGTCCGGGGAACACCACTGCTTTATATCAACGGACAGGTTGTTCCCGGCTTTGATCAGCCGGCGATTGAAAAACTTTTAACCGAATAAACGGGAAGGGGGTTTTTATGAAGAAAGCATTTGCGTTTTCGGTAAGTGGCATCTTTTTATTTGCCTTATGTGCTCAAACGGTTTTGGCCCAGCCTGCAGGCAAAGCGATTGTTGACAATGCCTGCTCAGTTTGTCACGGAATAAAAAAAGTGACCGACGCAAAGAAAAACGCAGCAGAGTGGGAAATCACGCTGGACCGTATGATTAAAAAAGGTGCGAAGGTGAAACCTCAAGAGCGTGCCGCCGTTTTGCAATATCTCAAAACCTTGAATCAATAAACACAAACGGCTGTCTTTCTGAAAAAAAAAAAGAGGCAGCCGTTTTTTCCGGTAAGAAAATCGGTTGGTCCGGTGCTGCAATCATGAGGATGATGCTGTTCCGATCAAACCGTTCGTTTCGTCTTATACACCTTAACGGACTTTGGACCCCGTTTTGGGTTCCCGGTCAAAACCAATCAGTGTAAGACCCTGGACTGTATCCGTCGCCAGCAGCATGCCGTGCGATTCGACCCCCATAAGTTTGGCCGGCTTTAAATTAGCCACAACAATAATGGATTTGCCCACAAGTTCATCCGGTTGATAATCCTTCCCGATCCCCGCAAGAATCGTCCTTTCTTCCCCGATATCGATGCGCAGCTTGATCAGTTTGTTGGATTTGGAAACGGCTTCCGCCGCCAGAATTTTTGCGACACGAAGGTCCACTTTCGCAAATTCATCATATTCAATTTCCGGCTTGAGTTCGACGGCCGGTTTCTTGGGCGCTGGCGGCGTCTGCTTATCCGGATTGACACGTGGAAACAACGAGTCCCCTCGGGAGAGCGCGGCGCCCGCAGGCAACGGTTCGTTTTGGCGAATAACGTCCAGATTGAATTTTTCTGTCGCATCCAAACCGATCTGACTCATTATTTTTTGTGCGGCCTGCGGCATGAACGGGGAGAGCAAAATGGCGGTGTTGCGCAGCACTTCAAGAAGCCGGTACATGAGGGTAGAGATTTTTTCGCGGTTGGCGGGATCCTTGGCCAGAGACCATGGCTCATTTTCAACAATGTATTTGTTGGCAGCGCTGATCAGTTCCCAGATGGCCATCAGGGCTTTATGCAGGGACATATCGGCAAAAGAAGCTGCTACATCTGTCTCCGCTTTCAGCGCCGCGGTCTGCAAACCCTGCTCCTGGTCCGGCGCAGGCATGACAGGAATTTTCCCGTCGCAATATTTGATGGCCATGGTCACTGTCCGGCTGAGCAGATTACCGAGGTCATTGGCCAGATCGGAATTGAGGCGCGCGACAAAGGCATCCTCGGAAAAATTGGAATCCAGCCCAAAGACCATGTCTCTCAGCAGGAAGTAGCGAAAAGCATCCAAACCGTACTTATCCTTCAAATCCAGCGGCCGGACAACATTGCCGAGACTTTTGGACATCTTGCTCTGATCAGAATTCCAGTAACCGTGGACATTCAGGTGCTGGTAAGGCTCGATACCCGCGGCTTTGAGCATGGTCGGCCAGTAAATACCGTGCGGTTTTAAAATATCCTTGGCGATCAGATGCTGGGCATGGGGCCAGAATGTTTTAAAATTATCACCGTCCGGATAACCAAGCGCTGTCACGTAGTTGATCAGTGCATCAAACCAGACGTAGGTGACGTATTTGTCATCAAAAGGAAGTGTGATCCCCCACTCAAGGCGTGTCTTGGGGCGGGAAATGCAGAGATCTTCCAGGGGATCGCGCAGAAAAGCAAGAACTTCGTTTCGATACCTCTCCGGCCTAATGAAATCCTGGTTCTCCTGGATATGCCGGATCAGCCAGTCCTGGTATTTGCTCATGCGGAAAAAATAATTGCTTTCCTTGCGATGCTCCGGAACCGTTTGATGGTCGGGACACTGTCCGCCCACCAGTTCTTTTTCCATGTAGAATCGTTCACAGCCGACACAATAGAAACCTTCATAAGAACCAAAATAAATATCGCCCGCATCATAGACTTTCTGCAGGATGAAACGAACGGTCTCCATGTGATTCGCATCGGTGGTGCGGATGAAATAATCGTTGTTTACGGCCAGCTGGGGCCACAGGCTGCGGAACTGCAGGCTGATCCCGTCCGCATACTGTTTGGGACTGATTCCCGCCTTTTGTGCAGCTTCGGCAATTTTATCGCCGTGTTCATCCGTACCGGTGACAAAAAAAGTTTCGCGTCCCGCCATGCGGGCGTACCGGGCCAGAACGTCGGCAACAATGGTTGTATAGGCATGCCCGATATGTGGCGACGCGTTGACATAATAAATGGGGGTAGTGATATAAAATGGTTTGGTCATGATGGTCAACGACTCCTTATGAATCCACTTTTTTCTGACTCATTTTCCGTGCGCCTGCCGTTTGATGTTTTTCCTGCGGTTGCCCGTTTGCATTCTGGACGGCTGCAGTTTTCGCCTCCCGGGAAGTTTTCTTTGTCCCCGCGTATCCCTCATGCTCAAAAGAAAGACAGCACATAAGCCTTCCACATAAGCCAGAGATTTTTTCAGGATTAAGCGACATGCTCTGCTCTTTGGCCATCTTTACGGTCACCCGGTCAAGATTCTGCAGAATTCCCGCGCAGCAGACCGTTCGGCCGCAAACCGCGAGGCCTTTGACGATTCTCGCTTCCTGACGGGCGCCTATTTGTTTGAGTTCGATCCTGGTTTTGAATCTGGCAACCAGGTCCTTCACCAGTTCACGGAAATCCACGCGCGAATCCGCGGTAAAGTAAAAGATCATTTTGCTTCTGTCGAAAAGGCACTCAACGGTTATCAATTTCATAACCAGGCCTTTTTCGGCAATTTTTTCCATGCAATACTTCCGTGCTTCTTCTTCGAGCATTTCCAGCTCTTGTCTGACCCGCAAATCATCCGCGGTAACCTTGCGGACAACACTTTTCAGATTGGGAGGCACCTCTGAAGGTTGACATCGAAGGACATCCGTTACGACCGTTCCCATGGCGACGCCGTTATCCGTATTGACCAATACCTGATCGCCCTTGTGCAGAATCAGATCAACCGCGTTAAAATTGTAAATTCTGCCTTCTTTTTTAAATTTTATTCCGATGATGTTGGTCAACACATTGAAATCCTGTTTTTTATTTTTACATGTGAAGCTTAAATGCCATTGCTTCCAATGTCAACGATTTGTTCACATTCATCTCCATCATCTCCCCTGATTTTTCAATAATGGATAAGTTTTCGAGAATCTGTTCGCCCCGCAGGCGTTCTGCAAGAGAAGACACAACTGAAAGCTCATCGGCGTTGATGACCATTCCGGCGCTGCCCGTTTCTTTATAAACCAGCGCGTCCCGAAAATAGGTACCGAGAATTTTTAGTCCCTGTCTGACTTCCTTTTTATCCTGACCCAGAAAAGACGCGAGGGCAAGAAGCCTCATCGGATCACTGCCGCCCGCGGCAGACAGAAGACGACCCAGTTCGGACCGAAAGGCTATCAACTCTTCCGTGTTTAACTCGATCGCCCGTCCGATCGAACCGCCGGAAAGGAGCCCCAGCATGCCGGATCTGGAGGGATCCATTTGCATCTTTTCGGTCAAAAAACTTGCAACGGTTTCCGCTGTGAGCGGACTGAAGCGAACATGCTGGCATCGCGAAAGGATGGTTTGAGGGAGCCAGTAGGGGCGTGAGGTCACCAGAAAGATGATATTGGCATCCGACGGCTCCTCAAGTGTTTTTAAAAGAGCGTTGGCCGACTGTTCATTCATTTTATCCGCATCGTCGATGATCACCATACGTCGTCGGCCTTCCAGAGGCTTGAACGTCATCATCTGCTGGATATTTCGGATGGCATCAATGCGGATGAACTGCTCCCGCGTTT
The DNA here is from genome assembly GCA_964394715.1 of uncultured Smithella sp. GTDB lineage: Bacteria > Desulfobacterota > Syntrophia > Syntrophales > Smithellaceae > UBA8904. Next base: position 25,031 of record CAYMYR010000025.1, on the reverse strand, counting down.
CCAGTAGGTGAACATCCGGATGGTTGCCGGAAATCATTTTTCGGCAGGATGGACATTCACCGCAGGAATCATGGAGGCGGGCCGGGTTTTCACAGTTGAGCGCCTGTGCGAATTCCAGCGCCAGTTTTTTCTTGCCTATGGCATTCGGGCCGCTGAAAATATAAGAATGCCCGACTCTCTTTTGAGCCATGGCTTTTTGCAGCATCCCGACTTGCTTTTTATGACCGTATAGTTCCGTAAAAGACATAAGGAAATGATATCATTTTGAAGCTTATCTTTGTTGATTGATAAACGCCATGACATGCCGGCAGACGTCAGCAGCAACTTCGTCCACAGAACGCGCTGCATCAATGACCTGAAAACGCCCTGGATCCGACGAACAAATTTTCAGGTAACCCTGCCGCACACGGTTGTGAAAATCAATTTTTTCTTTTTCAAAGCGGTCGGCTGCCGATGGATCCTTGAGCTGGGCATCACGGCGGCCAGCCCTTTGCAGTCCCGTTTCCACCGGCAAATCAAAAAGCAGGGTTAAATCGGGCTTTAATTGCTGCGCACAATAATCATTAACTGTTTTGATGAAATTAAAATCAAGCCCTCTCCCCGCCGACTGATAGGCAAATGTCGCATCGGAGAAACGATCACATAAAACATGTTTCCCGTCATTCAGCGCCGGCTGGATGACTTCTCTCACATGCTGCGCGCGCGCCGCGAAAAACAGGAACAACTCCGTCTCCGGACACATAGCCTGATGGCCGCGGTCAAAAAGGATGTCACCGATTTTGCGTCCGATGGGGGTCCCCGAGGGTTCCTGCGTCAGGATCACGGGAATATTTTTGCCGTTCAGGTATTCCCCCAGACGCCTGAGCTGCGTTGATTTGCCGGAACCTTCGACACCTTCAAAGGTAATGAATTTGTTCATGGATCGCTCTCTCAAAGTCAAGGGGCGTATGGTTCGGGACAAGACTTTTTCCTTCCTCCCGACTCATCTTAAAAAAAAGATTCCATCCTGAAATGTTTACGGTATGAAAAAAACAAGGGAAAGATCCGCCGCGCCAAACGGATATTCCCCTTGAAATGATCTTCTGAATGAAATTATTTTTCTTCTCCGGGAATGATCGCTTCCACCGGGCACTGATCGCAACAGGCGCCGCAGTCCGTGCACAACTTGGGATCAATCACGAATTTGTCATCACCTTCGGATATTGCTCCTACCGGGCATTCATCCTCACACGAACCGCAAGCGATACATTCGTCTGTAATCACATATGCCATGTTTGATAAATCTCCTTCTATTTTTAAATTTTTCTCGTTTTCCTCACCGGGACAGCACTAGACAGAAACAACTTCCTTCACGGAAGGCACCTGCTGTTTGATGACCTTTTCGATGCCCATTTTCAGCGTCATTTGTGACATCGGACAACCGTGGCATGCGCCGGTCAATTTTACACTGACCACGCCGTCTGCCGAAACATCAACCAGTTCAACATCGCCTCCGTCTGCCTGCAGGGCCGGTCGGATCTTGTCTATCGCCTTTTGTACCTGCTCTTTCATAATGCCTCCATTTTTCAACGTTTTGTTTTCAATTTGCCCTTACAAATCAATGTGGCATTTTATTAATTAAATCAATGATGACCGAACGCGCAACTCTTGAAATATCGGATTTGACCAGCATATATCTTTCTCTTTTATTGTGGGCCGCCCTCCACATGATTTTCCCGGTGGCCGGATCAATCAACTTCACTCCAATGCTTGCATTAGCATAATTTTTTTCTTTTTCCACTGTATAACGCCATTCTTCAACCGTAACAAATAAAAAAGCATCCGCATCAATCAGCTGACTGATCTTTTCGCTCAGCACGGGATCGGAGTAGTTCAGCGTATTGAGCTTGGAAATGTAGTCCGTAACCACCTGACGCAACTCATCATTAGACTGCATCTGGCTGTTTAAGCTTGCTGTGTCGATAACGCTTGTGAACCATTTCTTTGCCGCCAGTTCAGCAGGGACGATCTTTTCAACAGGATTACGGGCTTCTTCATAGGAACCGACGGAAACCGGAAACACGGCAACTTTCCGGGGATGATAACCTGTTGCATCCGTATCCAGCTGGGAAAAACGCAATCCGCCACAGGCGACAACCAGCAGAACAGAAATGATTAGGACGAACCATTTGCCCAATCTCTCCATTTTCAATGTTCACTCCTTTCATCTGCCTCGCAGCGTAAATTCAGACTAGCGCAAACCAGCATAAAACGGCAAAACCGGCAATGATATAGATAGTTTCCAGGAGTCCTTCAATGGTTGCACCCGAAAGCCCCGACCTTCTATCACAAAGTCGGAAACAAATCCATATATATAATAACGGTATAATCAGGAAGAAACTTACAGCCGAACTCCATCCCGCCCAGAAGGAAATTAATAATATACAAAATAATATCAATAAAATAACTTTCAACAGGGTCTGCGTTTTTTCTTTACCGATAACAACGGGAATGGTTTCCCGGCCAAGGAGTTTGTCGCTTTGAATATCCATAATATCCGACATGGATGATCGGATGAAGACCAGGACAAATGTAAAAATAAAAGCAACCGCCATTTTGGTGTTGAAATTCCGGGGATCATTCAAGGCAGGCAGGACAGCCGTCACCATTCCCCATGCCAGCGCCGTGGAAAAGTTTTTTGACCCCGGAATGTCCTTCAGTCTCTGAAACCGCCAGCCGTCGGGAAGAATTTTCAAGTTGTATAGCGCACCGGCCAGCGACATAAAAAATAAAACCCCGAAAGAAAGAAGGCTGTCCAGGAACGACAGGAGCAGGGCAATCATCAGGGAAATCATGGCCGCAAAAAAATATATTCTTTTATGTCGCAGGTAGGATTTTTCACGGAAAGAGCCGATTAATTCCGAATGCTTGCTGCTCATCAGCCGGTTCAGCACGTGCATGGCATAAACAAACAGGGAAGCAAGCGCAATGGACGAAAAAGAAACGGGGATCTCCTGCAACAGCATACATGCCAAGGCAAGACAGCCGGCACCCAGGGCGGAATAAAAATCCGTCCGGACAGCCCATAGCCAGAATTTTAGGATCTTTAACAATCCCGGATGTGGACTGACTTGATTTTCAGCAATACAGTCCATGACCTGATCGATAATCCAGTTTGGTGTAGACGCCCCCGCAGAAACACCGACGCTCCTGTAACCGGCCATGTCAAGATTCCTTATCTCTTCCGCTGTTTCAATATGGAAGGCAGGCACATTCTGTTTTTGAGCCAGGGCAACCAGACGGCAGGTATTGGCACTGTTTTTACCACCGACCACAAATAAGGCGTCCATTTCTCTGGCAAGGGCAATGATTTCCTCCTGCCTTCTTTCCGTGGATGAACATATGGTATTGAAAACCACAATCTGTGGGTTGGTTTCTTTAATTTTCTCAACAATCCGGTCGTAATGGTCCGCATCCTGGGTGGTTTGAGCCACAATGCAAACCTTGTCCATGGGTGGTAATTTTTCCGCATCCTCCAGCGTTGAGACGATAATCCCGCTGTTTTTCGTATAGCCCCAGAGACCGTCCACTTCCGGATGTTCACGGTCTCCGACTATGATGACGGTGTAGTTCAACGCCGTGTGTTTCTTGATGATGGCCTGCACGTAGCCGACCTTGGGACAGGTGGCGTCAATGATTCTGACGCCGCTTTTTTTGATTTTTTTTCTTTCATCCGGCGCAATTCCGTGCGCCCGGATGATCAGAATGGCATTTTTGCGATCTTTAATTTCATCGAGGCTGCTGATGGCTGTAATTCCCCGTTTTTCCAGCAGTTCAATCGTTTGGGGATTGTGAATCAGCGGACCATAAGTATATATTTTTCTGGTTGTTTCGTGCTGGGCAACATCCAGAACCGTATCCACCGCACGGCGCACCCCCATGCAGAACCCGGCTGTTTTGGCAAGCTTGATTTCCATTCAGTTCGTTTTCCTTGCCAGTATGAAAAATTCTTTGTTGCCTGCCGGCCCTATCAGGGGGGAGTCGCAGGTGCCTTCTACTCCAAGGCCCATTGACCGGCAGAATATGCGGATCTCTTCCAGGACACGTTCATGAACCGCCGCGTCTTCCACCACACCGTTTTTACCGACCTCTTCCCTTCTGGCTTCAAACTGCGGTTTGATCAGAGCGAGGATCCGTGCGTGATCAGATAAAAAGGATAGCACAGCGGGAAGAACCGTTTTCAGTGAAATAAACGAAACGTCAATCGTGGCCAAAGCGGGTTTCTCATCAAGATCATGACCGCCGTAGTGACGAATATTGGTGCGTTCAATAACGACTACGCGCGGGTCCGACCGTAGTTTCCACGCTAGCTGGCCATATCCGACATCGATGGCATATACTTTCCGTGCCCCCGCCTGCAGCAGGCAATCCGTGAAACCTCCCGTGGACGCCCCGACATCCATAACAACATGTCCCATCACGTCGAGCGAGAACCAATCCAGCGCTCCTCTTAACTTCAGACCGCCGCGGCTAACATAGGGATTGTCTTCTCCCCTGACATGAATGTCTCCGTCCGGCATCACCTGCGTACCGGCCTTATCCGCACAGACACCATCAACACTTACTGCTCCGGTCATGATCAGAGCCCGGGCTTTTTCCACCGTGGGAGCAATACCCCGCTCTACCAGCAATGCATCCAGACGGATTTTCCTCTTTTTGGGGGACATAACACTTATTTCAGCCATTTTGTTTTTTCCTGGGTCCAGGCTTTTTCTTTTGCAATAAGCGCCCTGTCAGTTTTTCAATCTTCTTTAAAAACTCTTGATCGCCGGCTGGTCGCCCTGTTTTTGTCGCTTTTTTCACATTATGAACTTCATCCTTTACCGCAATGGGTTCATCCAGATAGACCCGCCAATTATCTACCAGACCAAACAAGTTCCTGCTGTTAACCAGGGCATCTTTCCTGATCTGTCCAACGTGATAGGCAGCGCTTGACCACTTATACTGCCACGCATGTTTTGCCATGCCCGCAGCAACAGGATTATTTTCCACATATCTGACAGCTGCCAGTAAGTGACGCTCGTCAAGCACACAGGAGCCAAATCGGCCTTGAAACAAATACCCGCGTACATTGTCTTTGAAATTCTTCATTCGGGTGTATCGTTTATGGGCTTCACCGAATCCGCGGGCTAAAGATGTTTCAGTATGAGGTACTGCAATAAAGTGAACATGATTAGTCATCAGGCACCAGGCGAGAATTTCGATTTCACATCGCCCGGATTCTTCCTTGATGAATTGTAAATACTGATTCCTGTCCTCGTCGCTCTGGAATATATCCATAGAACGAACACCGCGCTGTGAAATATGATGCGGATAACCGACGGCAACGATTCGCGATATTCTAGGCATAGAATACATCTAATGCATTTTTTTGCGGTGGTCAAGATAATTAAGTGTTATGTCCCCCGAATTGGCCCCAAGTGTTATGTCCCCCGAATTGGCCCCGAATTGGCCACTATTTCTTATGCCAGAGTCTTGGCCACCATGATAAACGCTTCCAATTCCTCCACTGCAAATTATCGGGAAAAGAAGACATGACCTTACTTGAGGAAACGCCTGGAACGTAGGCCACCTTACATTCTTTCACATCAAAAATCATTACGCCATAGAATTGATTGAGTTGCCCTGATGAAGAAAAGTCTGGCTTGAGACTATAAGACGTCACCACACAAAACTGATTCTCAATCCATTGAATGTCTTTTCCGGGATCGTAGGTTACAAAGCATGTCAGACCACGGGGACGCACTAAAAGCCGTGGTGAATCTTTCGGCGCCTCAAAAAGAGCAAAGGAGCCGACTTCTTTATGTATATCAATCTCGCTGCAGGAATAAAGAACTGCAAGATATCTCCCATCAGGACTTTCCTGAAAAATGTCCCGCAACCCCTTCCACTTTTTTCTGTCGGGTCCCGGCCATGAATCAATATCCAAATGCCAATCGGTCATCTTTTGCATCATCTGTGTCGTACAATCGTGTCAACAATGCTTTCTGCAATCTCTAAAAATATTTTCAGCTCCGCTTCCCTGCGCGGACTGGACAATTCACCATCAATTTTTATGACCACAGATTTACTATCAATATCGATTAAAGGTTTCTTAAATTCTTCCAGACGCATAACTATACCGGCAATATTTGCACCGAGCAGTTCCTGAGCCAATACTTTATCCGAGCCCGACATCGTGAACTTTCTTCCAAATTCGTTATCCGGTAATGGAATGTTATCCTTATCCGACCGGCTGAAAATCCTGCTGATCATAGTGTTTTTGCTGATAGACAGCCATCCTCCGGAACGCGTTGTTGTTGCTTCCAGACTGGTCGTGCCCGACGTATTATCGCCTCCTATCCAAAACACAAGTTTTCCTATCCACCCTTCCCTGGCATAGAACATTGTAGGCACCTTACCGGATATGAATACAAAAGCTCCCGGTCTCATATCGGCAATTCGTTTCAGATAAGGGCACATTTTCACCTGTTTATTATATGACCATATATAAGCCAAAATAATGAACAGAAAAAGAAAGACCGAAAAAAAGATAATTAAATCTGTCAGAGACACCGGCCCATGGACTTTGTTGTATTGATATCCATAATAACACCAGTAGCCCATTGCCGCAATCAGGATAAAATAAACCGGCACTATGGGTATGTTCATCTGCGGCATTGGTTCGCTCTTTTGTTCCATCATTTGCCTGAATAATTCCGGCCTCTGAAATTCTCCCGGCAGTTCAGTCTCAATCACTTCTCTTTTAACTTTCTTCGGCTTGCTCTTTTCTTTCATCCATATTTTTTGTAACTGTTGCCTTTTAGCCTGCATCTTTTGACTGTCCAGCGGAACACCCATCTCATCGGCCACCCGCTTTACTTCCAGTGCCGTCGGCCCTCCCCTTTCCATGCGCCATTGCATTTCCTTTTTATACGCTGCTTCGAAACTGGAAGAAAAATTCTCCCTGGATATTGTTTTACGTTCCTTGTTTTTTCTTTCAGACAGAATTTTCAACAGGAGTTCTTCAAGAGAACTTCCTTTCATATAAATTTTTATCGATTGCGGCATGTGATCCATTTCCTGCCCCATGGGCGCGTTCGATACCGTCAGGTTCTCTCCATCGTTGTACTCAATACCAATATCCTCCCATATTCCAGCAATAGGATGATCGTAAATTACGCCGACCAATTGTTCGGAGGGTTTGACAAAACCGGTTATTTTAAGGCCGGGCATTTCCGGACAATCATAATGTCCGGCCAGATCAAAACCATGCCTTTGAAAAGCATCAATCAAGTCGGCAATCTTTTTCTTATCCGACCATCGCGGAATATCATTCAAAAGAAGGGTTATTTCCAGAACAGGTTTGGTGACAAATTGAACAAGAAAACGATAAAGAAAATAGAGTGACGGGATAACAACTGCCACTATTAATAAGATAATGGGCAACTTATCCATGATATCCATCCTTTAAAAGCCTACTTGGTTTTAAGACAACTCCATCGGTAAAAAATCGGGGACAAATTGAACCTCCCCCAGTTTAACGGACACTTGAAAAAGTATACAGAAAACATACAATAAAGACAAAAGGAGTGTCCAATGAAAAGAGAAAGGAAGGCATTTAGCCGGGAGTTTAAACTGAAAGCCGTGCGATTGATGGAAGAAGGAAAAAAGCCACCCGGTAGTTCAGGGGGTAGTTCAGGGGACATGGGTAGTTCAGGGTAGTTCAGGGGACATAACACTTAATTCAGCTTTGCTTCACTGGTTCAACCTTATCGGTTAAACTTAACACATTACAGATTGATCAACGTGATTGTTCCAGCATTTCTTTTGCAGCCCGGAAAATGCCTTCTTCATCAAGACCATGTAAGGAGCGCAGCTCAGCCTGTGTTGCGTGTTCGACAAACTCATCGCGAATGCCTAATCTTCTAACCATCACGTTGGTCATGCCTTCGCGGGCAAGCAATTCCAGGATCGCGCTGCCGAAACCGCCGGCGAGGACATTTTCCTCGACTGTCATCAGTTTACGGGCAGAAGCAGCCGTCTCCAAAATCAGTTCCGTGTCCAGCGGTTTGATAAAACGGGCATTGATGACTTTCACTCCGAACCCCTCCGCCGCCAGTTTCCGGCCCGCGGCCAACGCCGGATGAACGGTGCAGCCCACGGCGATAATCGCAAGATCCGATCCTTCCTGCAGCACCTCGCCGCGGCCTATGGGCAATACGGAAAGTTCTTCATCCAAAGGCACACCAACGCCTTTGCCGCGCGGGTATCGAACAGACACGGGAGAGCCGCATCCGACGGCCGTTTTAAGCATGTGCCTGAGCTCGTTTTCGTCTTTAGGCGCCATCATCACCAGGTGCGGAAGATTGCGAAGATACGAAAAATCAAACAGCCCCTGATGGGTCGCCCCGTCTTCTCCCACAATGCCGGCACGGTCAATGGCAAAGACCACGGGCAGTTTTTGCAGACAGACATCGTGAAGGATCTGATCGTAGGCTCGCTGTAAAAACGTGGAATAGATCGCTACAACCGGCAGAAGACCTTCGATGGACAGGCCGCCTGCAAAAGTGACAGCGAGCTGTTCAGCAATGCCCACATCGTATAAGCGTTCGGGGAACTTCTTCCGGAATTCATCCAGGCCCGTGCCCTCGCACATTGCGGCCGTTATCGCGACAATCCGGGAATCCGACTCGGCCAGATCGATAAGCGTTCCCCCGAAAATCTGCGTGTAGGAAGGGGACACGCTCACAGAGGAGACTGTCAAACCGGTTTCCACATCAAACGGCGCGACTCCATGATACGTAGGCGAATTGTCTTCGGCGAATTTATAGCCCCTGCCTTTTTGCGTAATGACATGCACCAGAACCGGTCCTTCAAGTTTTTTAACGTTTTCAAAATTCTTAATCAGATAATCAAGGCGATGGCCTTCCAGCGGCCCGACATAGGTGAAACCGAGTTCCTCAAACAGAGCCCCGGGAACAACAAACGTCTTGACGGATTCTTCGATTTGCCTGGATATCTTGACAATCTGTTCACCCACACTGGGAATACTCCTGAGAAAATTTTTCAGTTCGCCTTTGAACCTGGTAACCCGCTCACCCGTCATAACCCGGTTGAGATAGGATGACATGGCGCCGACATTGGGCGAAATGGACATTTCATTATCATTTAAAATGATAATCAATCCTCTGTCGCGGTCACCCGACCAGTTCAACCCTTCAAAAGACATCCCCGTCGTCATGGAACCGTCACCGATGACGGCAATGGATTTTTTCTTCCCCCTTCTGAGGTACTCTGCCTCGGCAAAAGCCGCCGCCGCCGCTATGGACGTTCCACTGTGTCCTACGTTAAAGGAATCATAAATGCTCTCTTCTCTTTTCGGGAAACCGCTGATTCCTCCCCGGCGGCGCAAAGTGGGAAATTGATTTTTCCGGCCGGTGATGATCTTGTGTGCGTAAGCCTGATGGCCTACGTCCCAGATCAGTTTATCTTGGGGTGTATTGAAAACATAATGGATTGCCAGGGTCAGCTCAACCGCCCCGAGAGATGAGGCCAGGTGACCTCCGGTAGACGCAACCGTATGGATGATTAAATTGCGGATTTCCTGCGCCAGCGTGTTGAGTTCAGCAACATTGAGACTGCGGATATCAGAAGGATCGTTGATATTCGGTAATATACTGTAATCAACCGTTTCCAGTGGCTTCATTTGTGTCTGTATCCCTTTAAGATTTTCTGTCCATGATGTAACGGGCAATAACCCTGAGCGGCAGCGCACGTGAATCAAAAGCCTCGATGGCGGCAGCAGCCGCTTCAACATGCTCGGCCAGTTTGGCCCTTGCATTCTCGATACCCAGCAGCGACGGATACGTGACTTTGCCCGATGCGACATCACTCCCGGTTTTTTTGCCCATCAGACTGCTGTCGCCTTCCACATTGAGAATGTCATCGGCAATCTGAAAAGCAATGCCCAGATGGCTTCCGTATACATTCAGGGACTGGATCTTCTCGTCGTTCGCGCCCGCCAGAATCGCGCCGGATTTGACTGCCACCGCAATCAGGGCTCCTGTCTTGAGACGGTGGGTGCATTCCAGACCTTCAAAATCGGGGGAATGATTTTCCGCCCGTATATCCAGCGCCTGTCCCCCAACCATCCCCGCGACTCCCGCGGCGGTGGCGATTTCGTGAATGACAGCCAGGCGTTTTTCCGCGGCCAGACGGACTTTTTCCGCACGGGACAGCAGCACGAAAGCTTCCGTTAAAAGTGCATCTCCTGCCAGAATCGCCAACGCTTCACCGAATACCTTGTGGCTGGTTGGTTTCCCCCGGCGAAAATCATCATTATCCATCGCCGGAAGATCGTCATGAATCAGGGAATAGGTATGGATCAACTCCAGTGCACAGGCTACCGGCATGGCGGGAGCAAGATCACCGCCGCATGCCTCGAGCGCCGCCAGACAGAGAATCGGCCGGATCCTTTTTCCTCCCGCAAACACACTGTAATGCATGGCGGTATGCAGATCATGCGGGACGCTGCCTTCAGCAGGAAGATAGCGGCGAAGAGCCTCATCCACAATTTTTTGCCGGTCACTTAAATACGCCTCGAGAAAATCCTCGTTATTCATCGTTTTCTTCATCCTGAAAGTTTTTTTTCTGCAGCGAATTTTCTTTTTCCAAAAGCTGCTCGACGCGACGCTGGGTCTCGTCCAGTTTTGCTGAACAAAAACGGATCAGACGAATTCCTTCTTCAAAGGATTTGAGAGCCGAATCCAGCGGCATGTCCCCTTGTTCCATGTCCCTTACTATATTTTCCAGTTTTTCCAAAGCGTCTTCAAACTTTTCTTTCGCCATGATTTTTTACTCCCCCTGAATTTTTTCCACCCGTGCCTGAAAAGTGCCTTCAGCCAGCTGAATCCCCACTCTTTCATCCAATGTCAGATCCCCGGCCTGACGGATAATCTTACCGTCCGGCAATCTGCGCGTGATGCTGTATCCTCTTTGCAGAACGGCAAGCGGGTTCAGAGAAGAAAGAAGGGCTGTGCTTTTATGCAGCCGTACCTCCCGTTCCCTGTAATAAAGACCCCAGCTGTTTAAAATGTCTTTCTCCAGAGAACCAAGAAAGATTCTACGCTCCCTTACGTGTTTTTGAGGATTCTGATTCTGCATCCCCAGCTTAAGATGCGCCAGCCTGCTTCTCAATGTCTTTGTATGTTGTATTACAGCACGCTGTATTCTTTCACGCAATTCATCCAGATGAATCGAATAATCAGCCAAAAATCTCCGCGGATCCCGGAAGCGGCTTTTCAGGGAGACGATGCGGACCTGCCGATCGGCAAGATAACGCTGCTGGGCAGCCGCCAGCCTCCGCTTAAGATCGCAGAGATTTTCCAGCAAATCTGTTTTCCGGGGAACCACCAGTTCCGCCGCCGCGGAAGGTGTGGGAGCACGCAGGTCCGCCACAAAATCACAGATCGTAAAATCGGTTTCATGTCCGACAGCAGAGACAACGGGAATGGACGACTGAAAGATTTCCCTGGCCAGCGCCTCATCATTGAAAGGAGCCAGGTCTTCGAGTGAACCGCCTCCCCGCGCGACAATAATCACATCCACCCCGCCGAAGGAATGGAGGTTGCGCAGCGCGGAAATGATTTCACCGGCCGCTTCCGTTCCCTGAACTCGCGCGGGTGCGATCAGGATATCCACGGACGGGAACCTGCGGCGCGTAATGTTCAGAATGTCACGGATCACAGCACCCGTCGGCGAGGTCACAACACCAATACAGCGGGGCAGAAACGGCAGTGCTTTTTTAAAAGACGGGTCAAACAAACCCTCGCCTGCCAATCGCGCCTTGAGCTGTTCAAAGGCTTTCTGCAGCGCCCCCACACCCTGAGGCTCCACGGATTCCACAATAAGCTGGTATTCACCTCGGGGCGGGTAAGTACTCAATCTCGCGCGGCACAAAATCTTCAATCCGTCTTCCAGATCAAATTTTGTCGTACGGGGACCGTACTGACGAAAATAAACCGCCCGAATCTGGCTTTTGTCGTCCTTCAGCGTGAAATAAACGTGGCCGGACGGGGGACGGCGCAAATTGGAGACTTCACCTTCCACCCAGAGGGATCCGAAGTGATCTTCAAGAAAGGTTTTAATATGATCGTTCAGTTGCGAAACCGTCAGAATGTCTTTCATCCGCCAAACCCTGCATCATGAACTAGCAGATATTAAAAGGGATGACAAGTTTGAATTCCGCGGCAGCAAAATTTCATAATGAATCTGTCAAATACGTCATTGGTTTAAGGTTTTTCATTGACACCCTAAACTCCTCCCCATATACTGCATACAAAAAACTACATTTTTCAGGTCGGAAGGATCGGCTGCGAACATAATAATAATAACAGGTCTCTGTCGCTTCCTTCCACAAATTGCCTATGAACAATGAAACCGGAAATCATGTTGTTTTCAACGGGGCATCCCGTTTTTCTTTTGTCCCGAAAGATGATCCGAATCAGGCGCTCCGGATCCGCCGTTTATTGATGGCGTCAATCGCCTACATCCTGAATGCCAGTTTGGCTTACTTTTCCTATCTTGCAGGCATCACGGAATGGCCGGCCATCGCCGGTCTTCTGATTATCATTCCCGCAGTCAATATTGCCTTCTACATCGCCATCCGCTCAGGGTTCAACCTGAAATTTGCCGATCCCAGCCTGACATTTGCGCAAATGTGCGCAGCCACGCTCACCGTGATGTATGTCATGTACTATGCCAATGAATCTAGGGGATTGCTTCTGCTGATGTATGTCATCATGCTGTTGTTCGGAATCTTTCGCCTCAATACACGTGATTTCTTCCTGATCAGTATATTCACGCTGCTGACTTACGGAGCTGACATCATCCTTTTATATATCTTCCGTCCTGAAGGGGTGAACTTCCGCAATGAATTTCTCCAATGGATTGTACTGGCCATCGTCATGATCGACTTTTCGTTCATCGGTGGTTATATCAGCTCCCTTCGGCGAAACCTGAGAACCAGCCACTCTGAGCTGAAAAAAACCGTCGAGAGCCTCAACATCAGCCGTTCAGAACTGGAGAAATCTCTTGCGATCATCCAGGAAATAGCAATCCATGACGAACTGACAGGATTTTATAACCGCCGTCATCTCTTGGAGCTCCTCGAAAATGAAAAGAACCGATCCCTTCGCGGAAACGCCGTTTTTACAATCGCAATGCTGGACATTGACCATTTCAAGAAAGTAAACGACACCTATGGTCATCAGGCGGGAGATGAAGTGCTGCGGAGGGTCAGCGCAGCCATTAAAAGTACCATGCGAAACACAGATTTTTGCGGCCGTTATGGTGGAGAGGAATTTGTTCTGGTCCTGATCCAGACGGATCTGAAAGAGGGCATGATCTGCGCCGAGCGCATGCGGGCCAATATTGAAAAATGCCAGCTCCCCGGCATCGGAAACGGTCTCACGATTACCGCTTCGATCGGCTTGTCACAATATCAGATGCGGGAAGAAATCGACACGATGGTTGCCAGGGCCGATCGAGCCCTGTATCGGGCCAAAGAAGGCGGGCGCAACCGCGTGGAATACGATGCATAATTGTTTTGCCTGACCTGCGGAAGGAGAACATGCAAACATGTCCGATAAATATGATCTGATTGTTATTGGCGGAGGGCCGGGCGGCATGGAGGCAGCCCAAACGGCGGCTCAAAAGAAAAAACGCGTCCTTATTATCGAAAAAACCGGCTGGGGCGGCACCTGTGCACATCGTGGCTGCATCCCAACAAAAGCAATGCTTTCCTGCAGCAAATCCTACACGGAATTAAAAAAGCTCAAACGACTCGGCGTCAACATTGACAGCACCACCGTTGACTTCATGGCCATGAGAAAACACCGTGACCAGATGGTTAAAATCGCGGCCCTGGGCGCGCAAAAAGGACTTGCCGACGCGCAGGTGGAAACAAAATCGGGAACTGGCGAAATTCTCTCTCCCTGCGAAGTGCAATTGATTGAACCATCCGGTCAAAGTCAGATTCTCGAAACAAAGAACATCCTTATCGCCTGGGGGTCGGAACCGCAGCTCCTGCCGGACATTCAGACTTCGGAACGGATCATGACTTCAGACGGCATTCTGGATATGACCTCCCTGCCGTCCGGCATGATCGTTGTCGGCGGAAGTTTCATCGGCGTCGAATACGCCACGGTATTTGCTGAACTTGGTGTAAAGGTGATCCTGGTGGAACTGCTGGACCGCATTTTGCCCCAGGAAGATGAAGAGGCCGCGGAATTTCTCACCCAGGAACTGTCCCGCATGGGAATTGCCGTCCACACGTCAACAGAGCTCATCAGCCTGAAAGAATCCGAAGCTGGCGTTGTGATGCAGGTACGAAAAAACAGCGAAACCATGGAGATGCGTTCTGGATGCGCCCTGCTTTGCACGGGAAGAAACCCCCTCCTGCATAGGGCTGAACTTGACAGGCTGGGAATCGAATACAGCCGCGCGGGAATCAAGGTGGATAAAAACATGATGACGACCGTCCGGGGCATTCATGCCGCGGGTGATGTTACCGGCGGAATGATGCTGGCGCATCGCGCGGCCCGTCAGGCGAAGGCCTCCGTCGAACATATGTACGGTGGAATTGGCAATCTTTACAACGAAAATTTTATTCCGTCAGTCGTGTACAGCCATCCGCAGATTGCCCGAGTCGGCTACACCGAGGAACGCGCCAGGAAGGAAGGCTTATCCGTTGAAGTTATCAGGTCTCTCTACAGCGCCAATATTATCGCACGGACAGAACTGATGGGTCAGGGTTTTGTCAAGGCTGTTTTTCACCAGGATAAAATCATCGGTGCGGTCATCCTGGGAGACCACGCGGCGGATCTCATTTCCGGGCTTGCCCTGGCGGTTACCAGTCAGCTGACCCGAAAGCAACTGCGTTTGTGGGTCATACCCCACCCTACGCTCAGCGAAATCCTGACACCGCTCATAGGCTGAAGACAGGGACGCTCCGTGCTGACCTCTTTGGTCTATGCATGGATAGCCTGATCCTCATTTTTAGGGAAGACTATGCTCCGCACCGTTAGAACAGCTTTCCAGGGTGGTTTTATTTTGACGGTTTCAGGCGGTTGTCCATGCCGGTAAACCCGCAATCCGGCTGGTAACAGGTCACGTTCAGAAATTCGCATTTCTGATTGCATACAGGACAGACCTGGGGCGGCTGCACCTCCACCACGGTGTTTCCGCAATTGCTGCATTTCCAGGTATTCTCAGGAATGGTTGTTTTGTCTTCCGGCATGATCAAGCCTCCTTTCAGAATTACATATAAATTTAACATAAAATCACCATTTTATGCGAAGTATTTTCGTTTAGACGAATAAACTTGAAATTATTGACAACTTTCGGTAAGCAGATATGATTTTTGAGATTCGGGGAATTCTTATGACAGGAAAAACAAAATCAAATGATCTTAAAGGCTTGACGTTTTTGGGAAAGAAAACAAAACCCGTTCGCAGGCTGGAAACTTTCCCCAATCATCACAGTCGCAACTACACAGTGACGCTCTCCACCGACGAATTCACCTGTGTATGCCCGAAAACTGGACAGCCCGATTTTGCCGGCATTACCATCCAGTATATCCCCGACAAAAAGATTGTCGAATCGAAATCACTGAAATTATATTTATGGTCTTTCCGCAACGAGGGTGTTTTTCATGAGCACGTTACCAATGTCATCCTTGAAGACCTGGTTGCCGCCCTCGAGCCGCGATGGTGCAAGGTCATCGCGGAGTTCGCCGTGCGCGGCGGCATCGCCATCAAGGTCGATGCGGAATATCGAAGCAAAAAAGAAGAATAAATATGAAAAACACTTGAAAGGATCTTATGCCAAAACGTAAAGACATTAAAAAAGTATTGATTATCGGTTCCGGCCCGATTGTTATCGGACAGGCCTGTGAATTTGACTATTCGGGAACACAGGCCTGCAAGGCTCTGCGCAAGCTGGGTTATCAGATTGTACTGGTCAATTCCAATCCGGCAACGATTATGACCGACCCCGGCATGGCCGATGTGACGTATATTGAGCCCCTCAACGCTCAAACGATCACCGAAATCATCGAAAATGAAAAGCCGGACGCCATTTTGCCAAATCTCGGCGGACAGACCGGCCTGAACCTGACGTCGGAGTTGTACAAGCTCGGTATTTTACAGAAACACAATGTAAAGGTGATCGGCGTGCAGGTAGACGCCATTGAAAGGGGCGAGGACCGGATCGCATTTAAAGAAACCATGAACAAGCTGGGCATTGAAATGCCCAGAAGCAAGCCCGCCACCTCTGTTGAAGAAGCGGAAAAAATCGCCGCCGAGATGGGTTACCCGGTGGTGGTCAGACCTGCCTATACGATGGGCGGCACGGGCGGAGGAATTGTGTATAACCTCGAAGAATTGAGGCTGATCGCCAGCCGCGGCATATCCGCGAGCCTCATCGGTCAGGTCCTGATTGAGGAATCCGTCATCGGCTGGGAAGAACTGGAGCTGGAAGTTGTCCGTGATGCAAAAAACAACATGATCACGGTCTGCTTCATCGAAAACGTCGACCCGATGGGTGTTCACACCGGCGACTCCTATTGTACGGCGCCAATGCTTACGATTTCCGAAGATACCCAGAAGCGTCTTCAGAAATACTCGTACGATATCGTGGAAGCCATCCAGGTGATCGGCGGAACGAACGTCCAGTTCGCGCATGATCCCAAAACGGACCGAATTGTCGTCATTGAGATCAACCCGCGCACATCCCGGTCATCCGCACTGGCCTCCAAGGCAACCGGTTTCCCGATCGCCCTGATTTCCTCCATACTGGCGACGGGAATCACCCTGGATGAAATCCCCTACTGGCGTGAGGGGACGCTGGATAAATACACTCCGTCGGGCGATTACATCGTGGTTAAATTCGCGCGGTGGGATTTTGAAAAGTTCCCCGGTTCGGCCGATAAACTGGGCACACAGATGCGCGCCGTGGGCGAAGTCATGAGCATCGGCAAGAATTACAAGGAAGCCCTGCAGAAAGCGATTCGCTCCCTGGAGAAAAAGCGCTACGGCCTGGGCTTTGCAAAAGACTTCAACACCAGATCGCTGGATGAGCTGATGGAGATGCTCAGCGAACCGTCCAGTGAGCGGCAGTTTATCATGTACGAAGCGCTGCGCAAAGGCGCTTCCGTGGATGCCCTTCATACCAAAACCTTCATCAAAAAATGGTTTATCGAACAAATGAAGGAGCTTGTCCAACTGGAAGAAAAAATTCTAACCTTCAAGGGCCGTGCGCTGCCGAACGATCTTGTGATCCAGGCCAAAAAAGACGGATTTGCTGACCGCTACCTCGCGCAGATTCTGGATATTCCCGAAGAAAACATTCGCAAACAGAGGCTGAACGCGGGTCTGGCAGAGGCATGGGATGCCGTGCCGGTCAGCGGCGTCGAGGATGCGGCTTATTATTACTCTACATACAACGCCCCGGACAAGGTCGGTGTCAGCAAAAACCGCAAAATCATGGTCCTGGGCGGAGGCCCGAACCGCATCGGCCAGGGAATTGAATTTGACTACTGCTGCGTGCATGCGGCTTTCGCCCTGCGCGACGAAGGGATTGAATCGATCATGGTCAACTGCAACCCCGAAACCGTATCGACCGACTACGACACGTCCAATAAACTTTACTTTGAACCGTTGACGACGGAAGACGTTTTGAGCATCTACGAAAAGGAAAAACCAGAAGGCGTGATCGTCCAGTTCGGCGGCCAGACACCGCTGAACATATCGGCTGAACTGGCGAAAGCCGGAGTGAAAATCATCGGCACCTCGCCGGAAACGATTGACCTCGCCGAGGACCGCGACCGGTTCCGTCTGATGATGGACAAACTCGGGATTCCCATGCCCAAATCCGGAATGGCCAGCAACCTGGAAGACGCCCTCCAGGTGGCGGGAAAAATCGGGTATCCGCTCATGGTACGACCCTCCTATGTGCTGGGCGGCCGTGGGATGGAGGTGGTTCATGATGAAGAAATGCTTCGCCGATACGTAACCTCCGCCGTCGATGTCACGCCGGACCGCCCCATTTTGATCGACAAGTTTCTGGAAAATGCCATCGAAGCGGAAGCTGATGCCATTTCCGACGGAACGGATGCCTTTGTTCCCGCCGTAATGGAGCATATTGAACTGGCCGGCATCCATTCCGGCGATTCCGCATGCGTGATTCCGCCCATCAGCATACCGGCAAGACACATTGAAACGATCAACGAATACACCCGGAAAATCGCCATCGAATTCGGCGTTGTCGGCCTGATGAACATCCAGTACGCCATCGCCAACGACATCGTTTACATCCTGGAGGCCAATCCGCGCGCCTCGCGAACCGTGCCACTGGTTTCCAAGGTATGCAACGTTTCGATGGCAAATCTTGCCACGCAGATCATGCTGGGTAAGAAACTGAAGGACCTGAAGTTGAATAAAAAAATATTCCATCACTACGGTGTCAAGGAAGCCGTTTTCCCGTTTAATATGTACCAGGAAGTCGACCCGGTGCTGGGGCCGGAAATGCGCTCCACCGGTGAAGTACTGGGACTGGCGGATTCTTTCGGACTGGCCTATTACAAGTCACAGGAAGCCACCGGACAGAGCCTTCCCACAGAAGGGACCGTGCTGATTACGGTGGAAGAAAAGGACAAAGGCGGCATTCTGGAAGTGGCCCGCGCATTTTCCAAAATCGGTTTCAAGATTATCGCTTCGGAAGGCACCCATCTGTTTTTTGCCGGTCATGGCGTGGCCTCAGAGCGGATCTTGAAAATGCATGAAGGACGTCCCCATATCGTGGACGCCATCAAAAACGGCGAAATCCAGCTGGTGATCAATACGCCGGCCGGACGTTTGAGTAAATACGACGATTCCTATATCCGCAAAGCGGCTATTAAATACAAGATCCCCTATATCACAACCGTTGCCGCAGCGGTGGCTGCCGTCAAAGGCATCGGCGCTTTCCGGCAGGGACACGGCCGTGCAAAATCCCTGCAGAGCTACCATAAGGAGATTAAGTAAAGACCAGATTCAAGGACCAAGCAAAAGGATCAAGGTAAAACAAAAGGGAGCGGTCAAAACCGTTCCCTTTTTCATTGCTCAAGAAATCCAGCTTCCTGTAAAATTTCCCTGACGCGTTGGGCCTGGTCATCCTGAACCAGCAGGCGGGCATATGCGCCGGCGGCAACCAGCATATTTGAGTTTTCTCCCTGAAAATAATAGTGGATATCTTCCGAGTCGAGGACAGATTTGATGAAAGCAATGTCACCGGGATTGTATGTTGAATATACCTCTATCATTTTCATTCCTTACGAAAAGATACAAAAACAAAGGCCCCCTGGTGTAGTGTTTCATCAAGAGATTATCTACCTTTATACCCGATATGACAGGATGACAAGGATGCACCACAAGAGACTGCCCTCATACTTTGAATAATGCCACTGTTTTGTTCACTTTACCACTGAATTTGTTTTGGATATTTATGAAATATCCCGGAACGTAAGCCCGGCTAATACGGAAACGGAGGTTCTTCGCGGTTGACAGCGGCGAATTTATTGGTTAAGAGGCGACTCTCGAATCAGACAGGCAGACTGTAGCGCATCAGGCTGCAGGTTATTGCGCAGTGAGAGCGGTTGATACCGTTTATCCTGCATATCATCATGAGGTTATTTTGAGTAAAAAACTGCATAAAGAAATTGAACGCCGGCGCACCTTCGGGATTATCAGCCATCCCGACGCGGGGAAAACAACGCTGACCGAAAAGCTCCTCCTTTTCGGTGGAGCGATTCAAATGGCCGGCGCGGTGAAAGCCCGCAAAGCGTCAAAGCATGCCTTGAGCGACTGGATGTCCATTGAAAAGGAACGCGGTATTTCTGTCACGTCGTCCGTCATGAAGTTTGAATATGCCGGTTGTGAAATCAACCTGCTGGACACCCCCGGTCATCAGGATTTTTCCGAAGACACCTACCGCGTGCTCACGGCGGTGGACAGTGCACTGATGGTGATCGACGGCGCCAAAGGTGTGGAAACGCAAACGCAAAAACTCATGGAAGTCTGCCGTCTGCGCAACACACCCATTATCACTTTCATCAATAAGCTGGATCGTGACTGCCTGGCACCGCTGGATATTCTGTCGGACATCGAAGACAAACTTCAGATTGAATGCTCTCCACTGTCGTGGCCCATCGGTATGGGCAAGCGCTTTAAAGGCGTCTACAACCTTTATGATAAAAAGCTGCACCTTTTCACTCCCGGCAAAACAAAACGCACCGAAGACGGTCTGGTCATCCATGACCTTTCTGATCCTCTTCTCGATGAATTGCTGGAAAGTCAGGCTGGAGAACTCCGTGAGGAGATCGAACTGCTCGAGGGCGCGGCCAATCCTTTTTCTATCAAAGAATATTTAAAAGCCAGCCAGACGCCGGTTTTTTTCGGCAGCGCCATCAATAATTTCGGTGTCAGGGAACTGCTTGACGCCTTCGTGGAAATTGCACCGCCTCCTGTCCCACGCAAGACAACAACCCGCCTGGTCAGCCCCGATGAAGATGATTTTTCCGGCTTCGTGTTTAAAATCCAGGCAAACATGGACCCGGCGCACCGCGACCGGATTGCTTTTTTGCGCATATGCTCCGGTAAATTTCAGCGCGGCATGCACGTCATGCAGCACCGCATTGGCAAAGAAGTTTCCCTGTCCAACGCAACCATTTTCATGGCACAGGACAGGACAAATGTAGAAGAAGCCTATCCAGGCGACATCATCGGCATTCACAATCACGGCACCATCAAGGTCGGTGATACTTTCACCCAAAAAGAATTCCTTAAATTCACCGGCATCCCGCATTTCGCCCCGGAGCATTTTTGCCGTGTGCGGCTCAAAGACCCACTCAGGATCAAGCATCTGCAAAAGGGACTGATACAGCTTTCAGAAGAGGGCGCTATTCAGGTTTTTAAACCTTTGTGGGGATCAGACAATATTTTAGGAGCCGTCGGAGCATTGCAATTTGATGTAACCATGTCGCGTTTAAAAAACGAGTATAGCGTTTATGCAGACTACGAAAAAACCGATTACGCCGCCGCACGCTGGGTAACGTCGGAGGATGCCGGGAAGATGGAAGACTTCAAGAAAAAGAATATGACGAACCTCGCGATGGATACGGAAGGCAATCTGGTTTATCTTGCGCTATCCGATTGGCGGCTTTCCCATGTCATGGAACAGTGGCCGCAGATTCAATTTCACAAAACCATGGAAAAGAGCTGACGACCTTGTTTGCTCAAAATTGAACCATTCTTTTCAAGAAAAAATAATACCCGTTCCTGCATGAATTGGACAGGCAAAAAATTCTTAACTTGTCTTTAAGTTTATGGTATTTAATAATTTGTGGAAATAAAGCTTTTTTCATGGATCGGGTGTTCAGGACAATCATTTGAAAAAAGTTTCCCTTATATTTGATTTCGGATGTTTGTTTATCCATAGTTCAATTAACGAAATTCATCTCTATCGGAAACAGGAAAATGAGCAAACAGAAGAATCATAACCATCTGAAAACAGATAAAAAATCTATTGCCGATACAAATCACCATCCTCTTACCGGCATTCTCGGTGACGAGACAAAAAACAAAACGACAAAACAGACCCCGATGAACAGCGAAGAATACTACCGGGCCATCTTTGAACACACGGCGACGGCCAACATGATTCTTGCCGAGGATACCACTGTCCTGTTTGTGAATGAAAATTTCGAGAAAATGCTGGGGTATTCCAAAGAAGATGTCGAAAACAAAATGTCCTGGACACAGTTTGTCGTTAAAGAAGATGTGGAAGTCATGAAACAACGGCACGTGAAACGGAGAATCAGCCCCGAATCCGTCCCGTCTACCTATGAATTCAGGGGACCGACAAAGACAGGAGAAATCAGGCACTTTTTCCTGAGTGTGGCCATGATCCCCGGTACCCGGAACAGCGTAGCGTCTCTCTTTGATATCACCGATCATAAAAAAGCTGAAGAAGCCGTCAGGCACAGCGAAGAACGCTTCAAGGACATGGCCAGACTTCTGCCGGAAACGGTTTTTGAGACCGACATGAACGGGAAAATCACCTTCGTAAATGAACTTTCCTTCGCCCGCTTCGGTTTTACACCGGCTGATTTGGAAAGAGGGTTATACATTCAGGATGTTCTTGCTCCTCAAGAACACGAACATTTGCAGACTGTTATTCAAGATGTTGTTCGTGGGGAGCGGCTTGCGCTGAGAGAGTATCTTGCGCAGAAAAAAGACGGGACGACATTTCCGGCCCTGGTGCGCAGCACAGGCATCTTTAAGGATGGAGAACCTGTGGGCATTAGAGGATTTCTGATCGATATTTCAGAAAAGAAAGCCCTGGAGGACCAGCTCCTGCGGGCGCAGAAGTTGGAGGCCATCGGCACACTCGCCGGGGGCATTGCCCATGATTTCAATAATCTTCTGATGGGTATTCTCGGAAATCTTTCCATTATGCTCATGCACATGGATACCTCTCACCCGTTCTATGACCGGCTCAAGATCATGGAAGATTATGTCCACAGGGGATCGAATCTCACACGGCAACTGCTGGGTTTTGCCCGCGGAGGCAAGTACGAGGTGCGCTCCACCGACCTTGGCAAATTCGTTATCCGAAGTGCGGAAATGTTTGGCAGAACGAAAAAGGAGATTTCCATTCACCACAGGATCGGCAATTCTCTGTGGCATGTGGATGTTGATCGAGGCCAGATGGATCAGGTGCTGCTCAACCTTTTTGTAAACGCGTGGCAGGCCATGCCCGACGGCGGCAATCTCAATATATCTGTAGAAAATGTCGAACTGAGCAAAAAGGATATGGCCGCCCTGGGCGCGCCCCAGAAAAGATTTGTAAAGCTTACCGTGTCCGACACCGGAATAGGCATGGATGAAAACACCAAATCCCGTATTTTTGAACCTTTCTTTTCCACCAAGGAACAGGGGCGAAACACAGGAATGGGCCTGGCTTCCGTTTATGGAATTATCAGAAATCACGGCGGGTACATCCAGGTAGAGAGCAAACCGGGCATCGGGACATCATTCATGATCTACCTTCCGCCATCGAATCATAAGGCGGAAGAAGAACTGAAAACAGACAGCCGGATTCACAAGGGCGTGGAAACCGTTCTGCTGATTGATGATGAACAGATGATTATTGAGGTTGCCTCCAGAATGCTGGAAGAGCTTGGCTATAAAGTTCTGAGCGCTACCAGCGGGAAAAAGGGTGTCGATATTTTTCAGAACAGCAAAGAAAAAATTGATCTGGTCATCCTGGACATGATTATGCCGGGGCTAAGCGGCAAAGAAACCTTTGATATTCTCAGGCTGAAAAATCCCATTTTGAAGGTTCTGCTTTCCAGCGGCTTCAGCGTGGACAGCCAGGCAAAAGATATCATGGCCGCGGGCTGCAAAGGTTTTATCCAGAAACCCTTTACCATGGCACAGCTCTCAAGAAAACTGAGAGAAATTCTTGACCATGATTAAATCTTCCTTATGCAGCACAAACTAAGCTATCGTCAATACCGCACCTTGATCTTTGCTATTCTCGGAACCGCTTACATCCTCGTTTTTTTTCACAGGCTGGCTCCCGCGGTTGTGGCAGTGGATATGATGGCCGATTTAAAAACCGGTGGCGCATTGATGGGTGTTCTGGCTTCCGCGTATTTTTACCCTTACGCACTGATGCAGATTCCCGCCGGTCTGCTCTCCGACTCGTGGGGACCACGCAGGTCCATTGTCTTTTTTTTCACCATCGGAGCGGCCGGTTCCATTGCTTTGGCCTTAGCGCACTCTGTGGAAACAGCGATTGCCGCACGGGTATTTGTGGGGCTGGGGGTGGCGATGATATTCATTCCGACGCTGAAAATTCTGACACACTGGTTCGAGCGGGACAGGTACGTCCAAATGAGCGGCCTTTTAATGTCGTTGGGCGGTGTCGGAGCATTCACAGCATCGACGCCTCTGGCACTCATGAGCGACGTAATCACCTGGCGCGGCAGCATGATCGTCATCGGAATATTGACACTGATCCTGTCGGGTCTGATCTGGCTTCTGGTACGAGACACTCCGGAGCAGGCAGGTTTTCCTCCAATCAATCCCTGTGCTCCCGACCGTTGCGAAGAACGGGAGATCGGACTCTTCCATGGAATCATCATGGTATTGAAGCGCCTGCAATTCTGGCCAATGGCGACATGCACTTTTTTCGGATCACTGGTGACTCTGAGCTTTACAGGCCTCTGGGGCGGCCCTTTTTTCATGCATGCCTACGGGATGACCCGGACACAGGCAGGCGCTGTTTTATCAGCAATGGCCATCGGTATGATTATCGGAGCACCGGTGATGAGCTGGCTTTCCAACCGCGTTTTCCATTCACGGAAAAAAGTTTTGGCATTGAGCCAGCTTGGCGGCCTGTGCGTCTTTGCGCCCCTTGCTTTTTTTACCGGCGATTTTTCCGAAACGGCACTGTACATCTGGTGCTTCTCATACAGTTTTTTTATGTCCAGCCTGGTCGTTGTCGGCTACTCCACCATCAAGGACTCTTTTCCGATACAAATATCCGGCACTGCCACAGGCACGTTGAACATCTTCCCTTTTGCCGGGGCCCTGCTGGGCCAGCCGCTTATCGGATGGTACCTGGATTCTGCGGGAACCATAAACGGACGATACCCTGTGGATGCATACTCTACCGCATTTAAAATGTGTCTTTTCTGCCTTCTGGTAGCTTTCATTGCCAGCCTGATGGTCAAAGAAACTTTCCCGAAGAAATCTCTTTCCGATTAAGGTTCACCGATGGGTCAAAAAGGAACAATAATCGTCAGCCAATGATTCTTTTCCCCGGTTTTTTCGGCATTTTCTTGTTTTATTCATGCATTTGCCTTTTGACTAATACAGACAAACTGTGATATTTTTCCAATTATG
>CAYMYR010000024.1:0-38166 GCA_964394715.1 uncultured Smithella sp. | reverse complement strand
TAATCCTCCTTTCTCAAAATTTCCTAAGTCGAATTATCACTGTGGCAGAAACAAAAAGGCCGCCAAACGAAAAGTACTTAAGGCGGCCGACCTTGTGCTTTAATGAAACCATTCAACTTATTCCTTCGCTTTTTTACTCCATGACCCGCGAAGTTGAACGCACCCTAGTGGAATTATCCACAATAGTCAAGCTTTTTTATTTTTGGTATTTGGGACGATGTGAATGTGCTTTGATATCAAGTAAAGGGAAGGCCGTTTCCCAATGAACACATAGTAATAATATATAGATGCGCTCATTGAGCCTCTGAAACAAAAGGATTCATCCGCGCAGGAAAAATCCACAGTTCTAGTCAATCGTAAAAAGTTTTTTCCCGTTTGTGTAATCGAAGCCCATGATGCCCACACCTTCCAGCATCAAGACAACCAGGTTTCCTGAACGGATCACCTTGATTTTATTCTCGCTGCCGCTGAAAGTGGAATAGTAGCCTTTATCTTCGTCAATCTGCATTTTCTGGAGCATTTCGCTTTGGGGCACAGTCCATTTTGTTTTTCCGTCCCGATCGATGCAGGTCATGATCCGGTCGGCCTTTTTGTCAATCTGGTTCAAATGAATGACGATGGCCCCATCCTGATCCTGATGGTAAAGGGTCCCCCGCAGGAAAACCGTATCAGCCATCTGCCTGGATTCAACCGTACTGTTCCTGTAGGGAATTTTCTTCGTGAACTGATTACAGTTGTGCTGAAAACTTGACTCATTCCATATCATCTCACGTTGCGCCGCTTTCACCCGGTACAGCAGTTTGCGCGTATCCTGGCCGTCCTGGGCGCATAAAAGGAATTTTTCCTTCTCGCTTATGTCTTTGCGCTGCTCGTCGTAATAGAGGGAATAAGATGGGTAGAGTTTTTGAGTCTGGAGGGAGTAGATCAGGCCTGAACGTCCGTCTTTGGTGTCGATCATGATCAGGTCTCTTTTTTCATCATACCATGCCTTGACAATTCCTGCCGCAAGAAGCGGATGACGGGACATGAAACCGGCTGTGTCCTCGACCATTACCCCTGTATGAACATCAAAAGTCTGAATTTTCGGTTCATCGAGGTGATAGGCATCGGCTACATGCCAAATCTTATCTCCATTGTAAAACATGCTGGTTCTGATGATGATGTCCTTGTACGGAATTTTGATCCGGCGGATGACTTTTCCGCCGGCGGGATCATACTCATACAGCCATGCCTTGCAGGATTTGCATTTGCGTCCGGAAGAATAGTGACCGGGTGATTTGGTAGTGGAGATATAATTGAATGAACCGTCAGTGAGAATCCACAACCGGTTCGAGCCGTCTTTTTGCGGGACGAGGGCGCAGTCAAGAATATCGCCGCGGATCTTGTCCGGTGTAGCGAGGGGATAGAGGTAAAAGATTCCCGCCAGTGCAAGGATTACGAGCCCAATGACAATCATCAACTTGGCAAGACAACCCGTTTTGGATTTCGGCGTTGCCGGATTGCCCGGCAATGGAGATCCGGGCCCGATACCGGGAGGTACGCCCAACTTTTTGTAAAGCTCAGACTGATTGTCTCTCATGTCCTTCATCTTGACTCCTTCAAGTTATTGCTGAATATCTTCAATTAACGATTTCGTAGCCGCGGTTTTTCTCTTCTTTGCTGAAAATGTAACTCTGCGATCATTTTTTAATCGAACCGGAGCCCGTGCAAATGACCGATCCCGCGGGCATTGCAAAATCTTCCGCATAGGCACATCGCACGAAATGATGAACGGGCAGCACGAATACGGAAGCGACCGTCGTGACAACAAAAATACGTATATATAGATTCATTTTATAATTTTATCATGAATTCTCATGGTTTGTATAGTGTGATGAATGAGTTTTTTTTTGGGGGCATAAAGATCCCTAACCCCTGCAATAATTTCCTTGACAAGCAGCTTTAATTGGTATATTGGTTGAACCAATGATTCAATGATCCAACATGAAGAACTGCCTGACCAGGAGGTAAATTGTGTCCGTCAATCCCGTTTTCACGCGTTCCATCACACGTTCACGTCTCAGCGATGAAATCGTTACCATCATTCAGCAACAGATTATGTCCGGCGCAATTGCTCCGGGCACCAGGCTGCCCACAGAACGGGATTTGGCCGAATCCTTCAAGGTGAATCGTACGACGGTACGGGAGGCCCTGCGCAAACTGGAAAACCTTGACCTGCTGGATATCAATCATGGCGACGGGGTTTATGCCAGAAATTACCTGGAGAGCGGCAGTCTTGATCTGATCAAAGCGGCCATATACAGCGGTACCGACAACTGCAAAAGCCTTCTGGACATTCTGGAAGTGCGCCGCATTATTGTGCCGGAAATGGCTTCGCTGGCGGCGCAGAGACGGACCGCGGCCGACCTGGAGGATCTCAGGTACGCCGTGTTGAAAGCGGATTTGACGATGTTAGAAAGAGATATCAAGGTTCACCAGATGATTGCCCGCTGCACCCACAACCTGCTTTGCACCATAATCCTCAACTTCTTCAATCAGGTGTTCCGCGACTATGGATACCTTTATTTCGATGACGAACGGAACGTCACGCGCTCACGCACGTTTCACCATGAGATCCTGGAAGCCGTCAAAAACCGTCAGCCTGAAGAGGCGCGCCGGATCATGCAGGATGTGCTTTTTTATGCAGAGAAAGCCGTCAGGAGTGCTATGGCCGCCAAAGCTAAAAAGGAGTCATAAGCGTGGATCGGTTTATTGAGACCTACAAGAATGAATGCTTTGATGTCATTGTCATCGGCGGCGGCATTACGGGCGCCTCGGTTGCCTATGAAGCGGCCACGCGGGGACTGAAGGTGGTGCTGATGGAAAAGAGGGACTTTTCATGGGCGACATCGGCTGTTACATCCAAGCTGATTCATGGCGGTCTTCGCTATCTGGCAAACGGGGAATTTTCTCTTGTGCGTGAATCCCTGAGAGAGCGGCGGGTGCTGGAAAATATTGCTCCCAATTTTGTCTATCCCATTCCCACGATGATCACACATAATGCCAAACCGATGAAAAACAACAAGTGGGTCGTCAAGGCCGGAATGTTGCTCTATGATCTTTTATCCTACGACAAGAATCACACCTGGGATCCCAGCAAGCGAATCCCGGTTCATCGGACGATCTCCAGGCGGGCCGTACTGCAAAGCGAACCGAATGTCCGGGAAACGGGCCTTACCGGGGCGTCTGTTTATTATGACTGCCACAGTATTTTCCCCGAACGTTTAACGCTGGCTTTCATCAAGTCTGCCGTCGCATACGGCGCCCGTGTGGCCAATTATGTCCGTGTGGAAGGGTTCGCTTTCGACAAGAGGGACAAGATTACCGGTGTAAAAGCCAGGGACCTCTTGACAGGCAACCTGCAGGAAATCAGAGGTTCCATCATTGTCAACTGCGGGGGGCCCTGGGCGGATATCGTGCTGGGCTTAGCCACAGCAAAAACCAACAGCTGCGCCACATTGCGCAGATCGGAAGGCATTCATATCATTACTTCCAAAAAGCTGATATCCGGCAAGTACGTGGTGGGTGCCATGACCCGGTCCGGGCGCCATTTTTTCCTCATTCCCTGGAGACGACACACCTTGATCGGTACAACCGACAAGCCGTTTGTCGGCAATCCTGATGAGTACCGCGTAACCAAGCAAAGCATCCTTGAACTGATTGCCGAAGTGAATGAATCCTTCGGCGACGGCAATCTCAGTTATGCCGATGTTCTGCATACCTTCGGCGGCCTCAGGCCCCTGGTGGAAAATCAGACAGAGGAAACTTATAAATGCTCGCGCAAATATGAAATATACGACAACGCGTGCGATGGACTTGAAGGGCTTGTCACGGTTGAAGGAGGCAAGTACACCACCAGCCGGAAACTCGCGGAGAACTGCCTGAAAATCGTTGAGAAGAAGCTTGGGCGAAAACCGGGAAGAAGCATTACCGCAGGCCGTTACCTGGCCGGTTGTGACATTCGCGACATGAAGTCATTTCTGGATGCGGTAAAACGGGACAATAAAGATTTTGTCGTGCCGACCCTGGAGTATCTCGGGCAGAATTACGGCACTGAATATGCGGCGGTGCTCAAACTGGCGCGTGCGGACAGTCGTTTGGCGGAAGTCCTCAATGAAGACGGCGAGATCATGGCGCAGGTTGTCTACGCTGTGACCTGTGAAATGGCCCGGACAATGCCGGATATCGTTTTGCGCCGTACGGGCCTTGCAACACTGGGGAATCCCGGCGAGCAGATGCTCAGAAAGGTGGCTGCTGTCGCAGCAACTCTGCTGGGCTGGGACAATGAGAGGATAGAAAAGGAAATCGGGCAGACAAATGCCCTGCTGCGCATTCCCGGGGATGAGGAATCGTCCGGGCCTTTGCCTCGCGCAGAAAATTTCTAGGAAGAAAGGAAAAGGAATGTCAAAAGCGAAAGGTTTTATTCCTGACTGGACCGAGAATGCCCCGGCCCCAGGCACATTCCGGTCCATCTTCAAATACGGTGATCCTCACCGTTTCAAGCATCCAAGCGATGGCTGGTACCGCATGATGAAGGAAGAATTCCATCTCAGTGATTTGGATTTTTCAACCAGAAAGGCGGAGGGGCTGGAAACGGTGGTCCTGAACCGTCCTCCGGCACTGAAGACTGAACAGATCGTGGCACTCGCGTCCATTGTGGGAAAGGAGAATGTATCTCTGGATGACTATTCACGGGTTAAGTATGCCCACGGGAAGACCACAGAGGAAATCCTGGAGCTCCGCAAGGGAATTATCCGCGAGGTGGCCGATGTGGTGGTGCATCCGCGAGACAAGCACGATGTGCAGAGGATTGTGCAATACTGCGACACCGAGCGCATCCCCGTAACGGTGTTCAGCGGCGGATCATCCGTCAATTTCGGCTGCCGGCCTGCCAGAGGCGGTGTTTCGCTGGTCATCAGCACGCACATGAACAGGCTTCTGGAGATCAACGAGCAAAACCAGACCGCTCGCGTTCAGCCGGGAATGTTCGGACCCGCCTACGAGGATTCTCTCAACAAGGCCCCTGAGCGGTTTGGCTGCAAACGGCGCTATACCTGCGGACATTTCCCTCAGTCTTTTGAATACTCAACGGTGGGCGGCTGGATCATTACCCTGGGATCGGGTCAGGCATCCACCTATTATGGAGACGCCTACGACATTGTCTTCAGCCAGGAATATGTCACACCGGCGGGGGCCTTTAAAACACTGGATTATCCGGCCACGGCGACGGGCTCCAAGGTCAATGACATCATGAAAGGCTCGGAGGGTGCCTTTGGCATTTTAGTTGAAGTCACCATGAAAATTTTCCGTTCCATGCCTGAGAACCGCCGGCGATTCAGCTTCATGTATCCCTCCTGGGAGGCTGCGGTCAATGCCAGCCGCGAAATCATGCAGTCAGAATTCGGAAGGCCGGCCATTTACCGGATTTCCGACCCGGAAGAAACCGACCGGGGCTTGAAACTTTACGGTATCCCGGGATTTGCGGATCGATTCCTGACCCTCAGGGGCTTCAAACCCATGCAGCGCTGCCTGAACCTGGGCAATATCGAGGGAGACCGGGACTATACCGCCCTGGTGCTGCAAAAAATCAAACGCATTGCCCGTGAGCACGGGGCGATCTCGCTGGGCGGTTATGCAGCGCGAAAATGGGAGCATACCCGGTATGCAGAACCATTCATGCGAGAGGATTTGAATGATTATGGCATCCTGATCGACACGCTGGAAGCAGGTGTCACGTGGGACAGACTGCATCGCCTGCATGAAGGGGTGCGTGCCTTTGTCAAGAGCCGTCCCGATACGATGTGCATGACCCATGCCTCGCACTTTTACCCTCAGGGGACCAATCTTTATTTTATCTTCATCGCCCGCATGGACGTTGAAGAGTACGTCACTTTCCAGAACGGCATCATTGATCAGATCATAAAATACGGCGGAACATTGAGTCACCACCATGGTGTAGGCCGCATGCTGGGGCCATGGGTGGAGGGTCACCTTGGTCCGGAGCAGATGGCCGTCCTGCGTGCGCTGAAACGGCACTTTGACCCGCACAACATTATGAACCCGGGCGGCCAGCTCGGGCTGGACACGGTTTATACCCGGAGATGAACCGCAGAATTCCCGTTATGCTTACACACCAATTCATGAGGTGAAACATGAACGACAAGAATTATATCATTGCCATTGATTCCGGAACCCAGAGCATTCGTGCGGTTCTTTTTGATCGCAACGGTCAGGAAATTGCCATCGAGCAGGCCGATTATGAACCCTATTTTTCCCTGGCACCCGGCTGGGCCGAACAGCGAACGGAGGATTACTGGGACAAGTTATGCAGGGTCTGCCGGGGTCTTATGGGAAAGATTAACATTGATCTGCACCAGATTGCCGGCATCGGACTGACGAGCCAGCGAAACACGGTCATTCCCATGGATAAAGACGGCAACGCGCTGCGGGCGGGAATTATCTGGCTCGATCAGCGGACGGTTTCCAGTGCCCCTCCTCTCGGGAGGGCTGTGACACTGGTGACCTCTCTGGCAGGGTTGACGGAGGCGATACGCTATTCGCAGAAAAACTCAAAATTTTTGTGGATCATGCAGAATGAACCCGAAATATACCGTAAAACGCACAAGTTCGTTCAGGCTACGGGATTTTTTGTGAGGAAACTCACCGGCGAATTTCGCGATTCCTGCGGTATGGTTGCCGGTATCTGGCCCTTTGATTACAAAAGCAAACAATGGTACGGCAAGGCGTTCAATTTTATCTACAATGCGTTTGGAATTGAGAACAGACACTGCGTTGATCTCTATCCGCCGGATAAGGTGCTTGGGCATATTACATCTGAGGCCTCGCAGGCCACAGGATTGCCGGAAGGCCTGCCGGTCGTTGTCGGTGCCGGTGATAAACAGTGCGAGCTGCTCGGTGCCGGCGCCATTGATCCGTCTATTGCCGTGATCAGCTTTGGGACCGGCACGGCAATGGAGGTCATTACCTATAAGTATATCAAAGACGCGCAGCTGCGTTTTTTTACCTGGCCTGCCGCCCTGCCCAATGCCTGGGACATCGAAATGTTCATCTACCGCGGATTCTGGATGGTTACCTGGTTCAAGCAGGAGTTTGGACACCGGGAAGCCGTTGAGGCGCAAAAGCGAGGCGTGGCGGCTGAAGTCGTGCTGGACGAGGTTATCCGGGATATCCCTCCGGGCTCTATGGGACTTCTGCTTCAGCCGCACTGGTCGCCCACGGTAAGCAATAAATTTGCCAAGGGCGCCATCATCGGGTTCGGGGATATTCACACGCGTGCCCACATCTATAAGGCGATTTTTGAAGGGCTTTGCTTTGAACTTCGCCGTCTGCAGGAAATCGTACAGAAAAAAACAGGCGTTGCCATTCGGGAAATCCGAGTGGGCGGCGGCGGTTCACGCAGTGACGCGGTGGTGCAGATTGCCGCCGACATGTTCAATCTGCCGGTTTCCCGCATGGCCACATCGGAGATATCCGCGCTGGGCGCGGCCATGGATGCGGCGGTCGGCACCGGAGTGCATGCCACATTTGAGGATGCGGTGACAGCCATGGTGCGCAAAGGCAAGTCTTTTCAACCCAATGCGCAAAACCATCGTGTGTACACCCAGTTGTTTAACGACGTGTATAAGAAATCTTCCCGCATCCTGGAACCCCTGTACAGGAGGATCGCGCGGATCACCCGATACCCGGACGAAGATTGACCATAAGGATTTTGAATGATCCCGCTTTGATGATTTTCCGCGGTTGATTATTTTTCTATATGCTGTCGGGCCGTGCTGATGGCAAGATCTTTGTCCCGGGTAAAGAGCCACCACGGTGGCCGGGAAGTGTGCGGCCCCGCTTCCTTTTCCCGTCCCCGGCTGTAATACCAGCGGCCGTATCGTTCAACTGTGGCAAAGGGATGGCTGCCCGTGCATAAAACACTGCACGTCCGGATTTCTTTGAAGTAAATCGTTTCATCCGGCTCTTCTTCATTGGCCATGTCCTGGGGTAAAACAATATGGGATACATCCACGCCTTGAGACTCTTTTTTATCCAGCCATTCTGAAATGTTCATGATGATTTCTCCTTGCCGTCGATGTTGTCACGGGGACTTGCGCCATCAGTGGTGATGGTCATGAGCATGGCTTATTTTTTTACGTACGAAATTCGTGCAATCCGTTTTGGTTCTATTGTATACGTCCACGGCGGGCATGCGGTGTGACTTGAATTTCATCGAACTGCATCCATAAGGATGATCTATCTCACCCGTAATACGAAAATGTTCACAGAAAAAACAATTTACAAGGGTTCCTTCTTTTTGATCAGCTGTCATGACCATTCACCATGCACCATCCACTATTCACTATTCTAGGTTTCTGACAGCTTTTCCAGGTTCAATTTGTCCGTCATCTGTTTATTGGCCTCATTTAATTTTTCCTGTGCCGCGAATACCGCGACGGCTTTAGATCGGGAGGTTTTCTCAAAATAGCCGGCCAGTGTTTCTCTTACCTTGTGCGGTGTGGCGGAAAATATCCGGTCACGGAAAGACTGACGCATTTGATCAGTCACGCCGACAAAATGACGAATCATGGCAACATATCCGCGGCCGGACGGATCCAGTGGTTTATCGAGCGCGCCCAGAGCGCTGATGATGGCTTTTTCCATGTCCTCGGGTGCCATATCATGTTCAGAATAAAATTTTTGCGCTTCCTGAAAGACATTCAGCGTTTCAGCAATGTGCGGATCACGGTAAGAAAGAAATGCAAAAATGCCGAGCGTCGAGTCGAAAGAGGACATGCCTCCGTATGCGCCGCCCTGAACGCGGATGTGTTTATAGAGGTAGCTGTTTGAAAGCTCCCGCGATGCCAGCAACAGAATCGCCGAGGAGGGATCATTGTAAGCTGGGGTTTTCATGGTGCGGGCGACATACGACACCTGCGTCGGGACGGCAATTCCCGCGGAAACCGGCACAAGTACCGGCTGATCCGGTTTTTCCATCGGTTGGCCTTGCGGCAGCTTTGCAAGGAGCCGGCCGATATTTTCCCGGACAAGCGTAAGACCACTGGCCTCGGCGGTCAGATTGATGATCAGATTATTTCTGGTAAAGATGATGCTTTTGAGCTGCTCCAGTTTCTCGCGCAAATTTTTCCGCACAGAATCGGAATTGTCCGACTGTTGCTGAACAAACCGCAGCTGGGTCCGGCCGTGCCATTGTTCGTCGCGGTAAGCCGGAAGCGTGAGCGCGGCGCCCGCTGCCCTTTTTGCAAAAGCATGCCCGGACGGAACAACGGAGGACTGGAGACCGTTCTTCCGTTCGGCGATTAAATCGCGCATCCTTGCTTCGTGATCCAGATCTCCCGCACAAAGGATATCGCATACGGTATTGATCGCTTCCGGGACATTTCGGTAGAGCGCCTTGAAGGAGAAGATCATTTTTTGCCAGGTGTCTGTCGCGTCGGCCAGAAAACCGGCGGTGAGATCATATCCGAAGCCGCCCATGTGAAGAGCGATGCGCCTGGACATTTCGTCATAGGTTAAACCCGCCGCTCCCATGCCGCCCATGATTTTTCCCAGAAGGGGCAGGTAAGGCTGCAGGTCTTCGGACACATGGGCGATATCAAAAGCAAGGTCAACATAAGCAATCCCGTTGGTGAACAGGTCATGCTCCAGGACCGGCACGGACGAGAGGACTTTGTGCTCCGTCGGGATGGTCTCCACCTGCCGGGGAATATCCGACAATCTCAATTTGGGAAGGGATG
This sequence comes from uncultured Smithella sp., assembly GCA_964394715.1. Taxonomy (GTDB): domain Bacteria; phylum Desulfobacterota; class Syntrophia; order Syntrophales; family Smithellaceae; genus UBA8904. The sequence goes on along the minus strand of CAYMYR010000024.1, from coordinate 28,369 downwards.
CTGCAGCTTCCGGTGAATCCGTTTCTGCCTGGAAGACTTTCAGGCGGGCGGCCTGTTCATCGATTTCGAGCAGTTGCTCCCTGGAAAAGCCGCTCTTCAGGGCAGCCATCTTCTGTTTAATTTTTTCTTCATTCTTCCTGCTGAAGTCGGGATCAGGCTCCAGGACTGCGAGAAGGCGATGCGGGTTGTCCACGAGCCACTTTCGGGTCATTTTCTGGAATATCTGCGGATCGTCTGTCCAGAGTTTGCGAATGCGTTCGATGGCTTTTGCGAAATCAAGGCCCGCCAGGGGATCTCCTTCGTAGAGCCAGGTCTGAAAGACATTGCCCATCAAAGTGATGCCGTAGGGATAAGAGCCGCGGGAGATTTCCTTGCCGTGAAATTCGACCTGGTGCAGAATGCCTTCAACCAGTTCCCTGTCAAATCCTTTCTCCACAATCTTTTCCAGCGCCTCAAGAATCAGTTTTTCAATTTTCGGGATGTCTTTGTTTTGCACGTTGCGCAGGCCCGCGCAAAACATCAACTGCTTTAAATCCGATTCAATACCGGATACCGGCGTCATATCCTCACCAAGTTCCGAGTCAATCAGCGCCTTGCGCAGGGGGCTGGCCGCGCTGCCTACCAGCAGACCGGAAAGAATTTCCAGAAGAAGAGCTGTTTCAAAATCTTTATTCTCTGCAAGCATCCATGCCAGGTTGACAGCGGTTCTGTTCGTGATGGATTCGCCCTGATCCACGGGGTACGTGCCGGAAACATGTCTTGGCGCGGGGAAAAAAGGCTGGCTTTTGATGGAAGAGTCAACCTCCGTGCAATCAAAACCGTCCAGCATTTCCTCCAGGAACTGCAGATGATCGGAGGTGGGAATATCGCCGTACAGAAAAAAGCGGGCATTGGTTGGAGAGTAATACTTCCGGTGAAAAATCCTGAATTGTTCATACGTAAGTTCAGGAATCACGTCCGGGTTGCCCCCGGAATCCAGAGCATAGATGGTGTCCGGGTACAGGTTTTCCTGGATGTCTTTGTACATCAGTGAATCAGGGGACGAATAGACCCCCTTCATTTCATTGTAGACAATGCCGGAAATGATCAGATCGCTTTCGATATTTCCGGGTACGGCAAATTCCAGGTGATGGCCTTCCTGCAGAAAGGTTTCCCTGAGCATGCGGGGGCGCAGGACCAAATCTGTGTAAACGCGGGCAAGATTGTAGAAGTCCGCCCTGATTTGACTGGCCACCGGATAGACCGTTTTGTCCGGATAGGTAAAAGCATTGATGAATGTCTGCATGGTGGAGCGGATCAGCTCTTTGAAGGCATCCCTGAGCGGATATTTTTCCGAGCCGGCCAGTACGGAATGTTCCAGAATATGAGGCAGTCCTGTCGAATCTTCGGGCGGTGTCCGGAACCCGATGGCATACAGGTTTTCCCGGTCATAGGCATGCAGGTGCAGTACTTTCGCGCCTGTTTTGATGTGTTCAATTTCATACGCGGTAAGGCGCATAGCCTCTATGGTTTCCACCCGCAGTACCTTGAAGCCGCCCAACAGATCGCCGGCTTTCATGGTCGGTTCCGGGACATTTGCTTGAGGCATTTCTGTTACGCTCCTTGATGTTCTGTGCAATGATTTATTCCGGGCAATCCTGAATCATGACCCGGCGGTTTTGCAGCTGGCCTTCCAGCGTGCTGTTGTCGGCAATCGGTTCGGATGATCCAACGCCCTTGACAATCAGGCGTTCCCCGTCGATGCTGAACTTTTCAACGAGGTAATTTTTCACGCCCTCGGCGCGCTGACGGGAGAGCTCCATATTGTAATCTTCTGAACCCACATTGTCCGTGTGGCCGGTAATTTTCAGCTTTGCTTTTGGATTTTTCACCAGGTACTCCAGGATGATTGGCGCCTTGTCATCCAGGCTTTGATGAACATGCGTTGAATTGGTTTCAAATTCAACACTGATATTGACGCAACTGGCTTTGCTGAAATCTTCCTTGACCGGTATTTCTACAGGGACTTTCGGAATGGATTTCCGTTTCGGGGCTGAAATAACGGGGGTCCGGGCGACTATTTTTTCCTTGGCGGCCTGGGTCACTGCGATATCCTTCACCTCGCTGCTGAAGAATATATCGCCAATCATGCCTTCGGCGGAATTCTTTGTTCGCTGGGTGTTGATATGAACCTGTACGCCGGTGGTTACCCCCAGGGGTTCACCGCCGTTGATGTCGGCAAAAAGTCTTTTATAGTCTTCGTAGATATTGCGCCGTTCCGTGTACCACTGGCCCGTTTTATCCGTTTTATTTCTTAAAACAACATAACGCAATTTGTCGCCGCCTATCTGCTTGCTGCGTCCGCTCCAGCCTTTGGGTGCTTCATTGTCCCAGATATAACCGACGACAGGTGTGTTCAGCACGGCGGGGAATCCCGTTTCCTTGAAAGCGACATAAACCTGCAGGGCCTGGTCATCCGCCTCTTTTTTGCGGACATCGCCTCCAGCCGGCAGTTTGTTGACCTTCCAGCGCCATGAGATGATCGGAAAATCTTTCACGTTCACCCGGGCAGATGTGCGGAGACCGAAAGAAGTGTTGCCCTGGGAGAACAGATGCATGTAATAATTTGTCCCGTCTTTACCGATTTTCATGGTTGGTGATCCGGCTTTTTTATCCCAAACCCAGCCGGCGGGCGCTCCGCCGGTCATATCTACGGATCGAAACCTGGTCACCGGAATGACCGCCGCACGGACGACGGCGCAAACCGTAACGATCAGAAAAATGGATAAAAAACAACCCAGGAAGGACCGTGTGCTTTTACTCATGACGGCCGGCAGCTTTCTGCGCTCGCAACGCCATGATTTCCGTTCGGGTAAAAACAGACTGCAGACGGTCGACATGCTGAAGAATGTTTTCTTTGCCGCCTTCTTCACGATCAATCAGTGCAATCACGCGGTCGATGACCAGCCCGGCTTTGCGGGCATATTCGATGGCGGTTATCGTGGAGCCGCCCGTGGTGATTACATCATCGATAATCACGACCGTTTCGCCGGCTTGGACATTGCCTTCGACGGCGCTTTTCGTGCCGTGATCTTTCACATCCTTTCGCACGATAAATGATTTGATCGGCCTGCCCTTCTGATAGGAAATCAAGGCAAGAGAATTGGCGATCGGATCAGCCCCCAGGGTGAGTCCTCCGGCTGCGGTGACCGGCGCGTCTTTTAGCATATCAAAAATAATTTCGCCGATCAGGTTCATCCCTTCAGGATCCAGGGTGGTTGGTTTACAATTGAAATAGTAGTTGCTCTGCCGGCCCGAGGCCAGCGTAAAAGGCGGATTCTCACTGTATTTAAAGGAACACTGCAGAATGATTTCGCCAAGGCGTTCCTTTTTCTTTTGAATGCTCATGTGAAGTTTTCCTCCGATTGAAAGATTTTCCAGGATCAGGAATTGTGACTGCTGATTACGAATTTGACGGGCAGTTCCGCCCATGTTTTATAAGGGATGCCCGACTTTTTTGCCGGCTCAAATTTCCATGTCTTGACCGCCCGGATGGCAGATTGATCCAGAACGGCATAGCCGGATGACTTTCGGATGACAGCCTCACCGACCCGGCCGTTGACGAGGATTTCAGCGCCAATGAGGACAACGCCTTCGTATCCCTGCTGTCTTGCAATTTCCGGGTAACCGGGCGGCGGGTTTTCGATATAAAAGGGATGACTGTCGGAACCTGCGGACCCCTGGAGGGCCGTACCTGCTTTCCAACCGGCGTCGGAAGCATGAGGATGGTTTTCGGCCACAGGATTGGCGGACGTTTCATGACCGGGTGAAACCATTGCATCGTCACGGGCAGACGGTTTTGCTGATAAAGATACTGCTTCGTCTTGCACAGAAATACGTTCTGTGGTGTTTGTCTTCTCAACTACACGGGTTTTTATGGTTGGATGATGTTCTTTCCAGACGCTGTTTCCCGGATTGGATGCATAAAACGGTTCATGTTTTGGGGCAAAGGACACCCACATAAAATCCAGTTTACCCAGGTCCTGATGGATCAAGGCATTGCCGGACAGACTGAAGACCAGAATGGCTGCCGCCAATCCGTGCAGACCAAGCGATGCGCAAATCCCCAGCAGTTTATTTTGTTTCTCAATTCCCATGAGCATTCGTTTTACTTTTTTAGTAATTGATCAACGATCCTGACAGCGGCCACGCCGTCTCTGGCAAAGGACGCGCCGATGGATGCGGCATAGGCTTCCGTGACGACAGCGCCGCCGACGAGAAAATCTGTTTTGATTCCACGGGCACGGGCCAGACTGATGATATCTTTCATGTTGACCATGGTCGTTGTCATCAGGGCCGACAGGCCGATCACATCCGGTTTTTCTTTTTTGGCCGCCTCAATAATGACCTCATCCTGAACATCCTTGCCCAGATCAATGACACAATAACCGTAATTTCTCAAAAGAAGCGCGACAATGTTCTTGCCGATATCGTGGATATCACCCCGGACGGTGGCGAGCAACACCTTTCCCTTTTCGGATCCGGCCTTCTTTTTCAGATGCGGCTCCAGGAAAGCAAGCGCCTTTTTCATGGCTTCCGCTGCCGCCATCAGTTGCGGCAGGAAATAAATTTTTTTCTCGTATAAATCTCCTACGTGCACAATGGCCGGGATCAGGATTTCATCCACCAGCTGATTGGCCAGATGGCCTGTTTTGAGAAGATCCTCGATGAAAACCGTGATATGCTCCCGGTCTCCATCCAGAACAGCTGCAGTGAGCTTTTCTTCGGGAGAGGATGGCGCTGCTGAAACCGTTTTGGGTGAAGCATCAGCGGCAGGCTGTGCAAAATGGTGGATAAAATGCAGGGCGGCCTTGTCTCTGGCATTCAGAGTGTCTCCCGCTTTCTTGACGTTCATCAGTTCCACGCTGGCAGGATTGGCAATCGCCATGGTGAGTCCGTTATACTGCGCCATGGCCAGAAACGCGGAATTCAGCCAGGGGCGTCCCGGCATGCCGAAAGAAACGTTGGACAGCCCGAGGATGGTTTTACTTTTAAAGGTTTTATTGCACCAGCCTACGGTGGCCAGGGTTTCTTTTGCGGCCTCGGCATCTGAGGCGACCGCCATCACCAGGCCGTCCACGACAAAATCGTCTTTGGTCAGACCGAACTTTTGGGCTTTTTGAAAAATTGCCTGAATCACTGCCTGACGCTTTTTGGCGGTTTTCGGAATATCGCCGTCTGTCAATGGAAGCAGGATAAACATCGCACCGTATTTTGCAGCAAGCGGCATGAGTCTGGCCAGCTTCTCTTTTTCTCCGGAAATGGAGTTAATCAGCATGCGCCCGGGATAAATCCGGAGGGCCGCTTCAATGGTTTCTACCCTGGATGAATCAATGACCAGCGGCAGACGGGAGGACGTGGATAAAAGACTGATCACTTTTTTGATTGTCTTTACTTCGTCAATTCCCGGCTGGCCGACGTTGACGTCCAGAAGGGAAGCGCCCTGCCTTTCCTGTTCCTGCGCCATCTGGCGAATAATCGACAGTTTGCCTTCCAGAAGTTCTTCCTGCAGGGCTTTTTTGCCCGTGGGATTGATTCTTTCTCCGATAATAAAGAGAGGTTGATTCTCCTCCAGATGCAAAAAGCTTCGAGAGGAACTGAGTGCCGCTATGGAAGCACGGTGCGGCTTTACCGGTTTCCTGCCACCGATGACTTTTTTTAGGGCCGAGACATGTTCCGGCGTTGTCCCGCAGCAGCCCCCCAGCAGGTTGGTCCCGGCGGACACCAGTTTTCGGGCATGGCCGGCAAAAGTATCAGCATCCATGTCAAAAACCGTTTTTAGCCCTTCGAGCCGGGGAATCCCGGCATTGGGTTTGGCCAGAAGCGGGACCGTTGCGTAAGGTTTCATTGCGGCGATAAACTCCGCCATCTGTTCGGGACCGGCGGAACAATTGCATCCCACGGCATCCGCGCCCAGACTTTGCAGGGTGATGATCGCGCTTTCCGGAGGAGTGCCCCCCAGCGTGTGCCCGTCTTTCTCAAACGTCATGGATACCATGGTGAAGATATCCGAAAGCTCTTTCACTGCCATCAGGGCCGCGCGCGTTTCCTGGATGTCAATCATGGTTTCAATCACAATCAGGTCGCAGCCGCCGTCGATCAGGCCGCGGGCCTGTTCTTTGAACGCATCCACAGCTTCCTCAAAGCCCAGCGGACCGAAGGGTTCCACGAATAAACCGGTAGGGCCGATATCGCCGGCAACGAGCGCTTTTTTCCCGCAGGCCTGTCTGGCCAGGCGTGCGAGTTCGAGGTTTACCGAATAGACGTCTTTTTTCGCGTTGTATTGCTTCAGTTTAAAACGATTCGCTCCGAAGCTGCAGGTATAAACAATCTGAGCTCCTGCTTTTACGTACGATAAGTGAATATTCTGAATGACTGTCGGATTCTTCAGGCACCAGATTTCCGGACAGGCTCCCGCAGGCAATCCTTTTTTCTGCAGCTCGGTGCCGGTTGCCCCGTCCAGAATAACCACCTGTTGATTCAGAAGATTCTTAATCTTAATGTTTTTATTCGCCATTTTCAGTAAACCGAATGTATCTTTTTCTAATTTGTGTCCCTATACCATCTTTGGTGCAGGAATTGGAATCTTTTTTTTCGCTTCAATAATCTATAAATCCGCTTGAACATCAATGGATTATCTGTGCAATGTGTTCTGTAGATACCGGTTAACAAACCCGATAAAACGAGAATGCATGGTTTTCAGGAAGCCTGAGGTTCTTTTAAAGAAGAAGCTCTTTTAGTGCGGGAACGTTTAACGGCGGATTGCTTTTTGCCCGGATCCTGTTGTTCGAACATTTTACTGAAAACCGGGTGCCGACCGGCGGCCATACGCACGAACATACTGCCCATTTGACCATACGAGATGCCTGCGACTTCCGCTGCGCAGGCCATGCTGGCTTCGTGGCTGATATCCGCGTTGGGATTTACGTCCAGAACGTAAAAAACCTGATCGCGCAGGCGAATGTCCAGACGGGCGTAATCCCGGCATCCCAGCGTCCGGTAAGCGTCGCAGCTGACTTTTTCCAATGCCGCCTTTTCTTCGGCGGAAAGCGGTGCCGGCAGCCGCGTCTCGATTTTCTCATAGGCATCGGAGCCTGGAATAAATTTGGCATCATATGTACAAAGCCGGTCTTTGATATTGCTGAAGAAAGCGAAGTCCATTTCCGCGACGGGCAGTACGGTAAGCTTTTCATTGCCCCAGACCGAAACATGAAATTCGCGACCGTCGATAAAATCTTCAACCATGGCAGGCTGCCGGTAGGTGTTCAGGATATAGGGAATCCGGTTTTCCAACTCTGTTTGATTGAGCACAACGGACTCGCGGGTGATGCCCGCGGAGCAGTGTTCGTTCATCGGTTTGACAATAGCCGGGAAACGGCTCCAGTCGCAGGTTTCGCCATGACGAAAGATCCGCCAGGCGGGTGTCGGGATACCGGCCTGCTCAAGCAGAACCTTGACCCGATATTTATCCTGCGCCAGTGCCAGCGTTTCGGAATCGGCGCCGGTAAAGGTGAATCCCAGCATTTCAAGCCGTTTGGCCACCAGCCACTCGCTGTGCCTGAGACCGGGAAGGCTTTCGCACCAGTTGAAAATAATGTGTTCGGAAGGATCGAAAGGTCGGAGATGATGGGCAATATCGTCATCCGCGATAGGAACAAAGACGGTTGGATAACCCACTTCGATTAACGCGTGTCCAAGTTGTGTCGAAAGGCTGATGACCTCCTCTTTTTCAGCCTGCGTCCATTGCGGATCAACATTGTACAATAAAACGACCGGGATTTTTTCAGGCGCTGCGGCAACCGGCACTATCAACCTCCATATTGAACAGTCAGTTTTTCTACTCCCGTCTGCAGGGGGTGTCGGCTTACCCTGCATTCCCGAATTTTCGGATCATCAGCCATATAAACATCTTTCTTTTTATATACATATTTTTTCAATAATTCCAAGGATTAATTTACGTTTTTTCCGCGATGACAAGCATTTCAAAATCTTCGGTTGACAGATTATCCTTACGGCTGAATGCGCCGAGCTTTGCTCCGTAAATATCGACGGTCTTGAAATTCAGCGTCTTTAACAACCAGATGATTTCTGATGGCACGTAATATCGTTCGCTGCAGTGCAGTTCCTTCTTTTTGCCGGAATCATCTTCGACAAACAGGGTGCTGTTTTCCCGGAAGGTCATCAGGTCAAAGGTCAGGCTGCCGCATTTCGCATTTCCTTCTTTTGTTTGTGAATCCAGGAAATCTTTGACGGAATGAAATAGGGGAAACAGTCCGTTTAATGTGGTAAAAATCAGTTTCCCTCCCGGCAGCAGGGCATTGGCAGCACTCTGGAGAATCCGGAAATTCATTTCGTCTGTTTCCATCAGGGGGAACCCGCCTTCGCACACCATGATGACCAGATGAAATTCATGCAGGAAGGGCAGATTTCTTGCGTCGTGCTTTTCAAAGACGATGTCCAGTTTTTGTTCAGACGCTTTCTCTTTCGCCCGTATTAGCTGTGATTCTGACAGGTCAACTCCAACCACATGATATCCTCTCCGGGTCAGTTCGATGGAATGCCTGCCGGTTCCGCATCCGACATCCAGAATCCTTGCCGCTTTGTTGTATCCGATTTCCTTTTCAATAAAATCACACTCTCCAACGGTTCCCTGAACAAAAACCTCATTGTCGTATTTGATTCCGTAGTTTTCAAACAACTCTTCATACCATTGCTTCATGTTGATTATCCTTCATTGTTTCATTTCCCCGATGCTAAAAAGGAGCACGGGGCAATTTTTAAATTCTTTTGACCGTTTTCCCAGTAACAGGAGTAAAACGGTTATTACATTTTACTTTTTCGCTGCCGTTTGCGCTACATAATCTTTCATGGGATGAATACAAGAATGCAGGAATCTCTTATCAATGGCATCATTGGCGATAGATGTTAAGAAAAAATTATTTTCATGTTGACAGGACATTGCGTTTTTAATATATACACGCCGTCTCTTAACTAAACACTTTTTTAAATAAATATGCCGGAAGACTGTGGTGGTCAGCCATTGAACGACAATTGCTGATGCACACAGCTGTAAATTTTTAACGTTGTCTGTTGACGGGCTTCGCGTTGCGGGGATGGGCAGCAGGCTGTAATATATATTATATCCTTACAACTATACTATCTTTTAAATTTGGTGTTTTGAACCGCTGCTTGTCTGGCGGATGTTCGTGTGCGGCGGAAGCAGTACAATTTTCATCACACCACGGAAGGGTGATTGTTAATTCTCGGTCGCCTGTGGAGGCGTGTTTGATGATTAAAATTGAGTCAATGTCAAGGATGATAAAAGGTATGTTTATGAAAAATCATCACCGGCTTTACCTTTATGCTTATGTCCTTCTTTCTGTTTTTATCCTTTCTTCGTGTGCTTTATTTCAATCGAATGACTTTCCCAAAGATGTGCCCTATATTCAAGATGGGATCAATTTTCATCTCAGGGGAGACAACCAGTTGAATTTGTACGGGGGTGTTCCGCACGCGCTGGTTTTGTGCGCATATCAATTGACCGACGCAAATGCTTTTCATCAGATGCTGGAGGAAAAAGACGGGATGGCCAGGCTTCTTGTATGCACTCGTTTCGATCCCACCGTAAATTACGCGAAAAAAATGATTATTCAGCCGGGCCAGGATCTTTACGAGGCCATGGAGAAGACCGAAGGCACCCGGCAGGTAGCGTTGATTGCCGGATATTATGAATTCCAGAAAAAACAGGCTGTAAAGATAATCTCATTGCCGATGAAGAAGATGCTTTTCTTCAAGAAAGCCGGCGGAACGGACATTTCCCTGTACCTGTCATCGCAGGAAATTCAAAATATGCCGGATCAGAAAAGTGAGGGGAAAAAATGAGTGTTGAAAGACCTCTTTTCTGGCAGCAGGGCCTTTTTTTACAACCTCAGCATTTTCAGCTGATGGAACAGTCCTACCGCGAACTGCTTACGCCTGTGAAGCGGTTCATGATTCCGCATTTCTGGGGTGTGATCAGCCTGCAAATCAAAGAAACACGTCTGGCCAGCAGGATTTTGGAGGTTCAGAACGGAACTTTTATTTTTCCAGACGGGACCCATGTTGTTTTTCCAGGCAATGCCGTTATGAGTGTTCGTTCTCTGGATGATTCTCTTGCGGGATCTCTCAAAGTTTACTTGGGGCTGAAGTCCTGGTATCACGCAGGTGAAAATGTGACGGTTGTGGAGAATCTGGAAAAACTTGACGGCGTCACGACCAGATTTGTCGCGACACCTGATTCGGAAGAAGTTGATGATCTTCATGCCGGAGGGCCCACCGGCCACATAAAAAAACTGCATTATGTGCTGAAGATTTTCTGGGAAGATGAACTGGAGAAATCCGGAGATTATCAGCTTATTCAGATTGCCCGGCTTGAGAAAAGAGGTGCCGGCGTCAATCTTTCACAGGATTACATTCCGCCCTGTCCGATGATTGCCGGTTCTGAAACGCTGCTGAATCTGATTGGCGAAATTCGCGATCAGATTACCGCACGAAGCCGTCAACTGGAAGAATACAAGAAGAAAAGGGGTGTTCATTCGGCAGAATTCGGTTCACGCGACATGGTTTATATCCTTGCTCTGCGGTCCGTGAATCGTTATGCCCCGCTGCTGCATCATTATACACAGACACCGAGGATTCATCCATGGGTTGTATACGGCTCTATGCGTCAGCTGATCGGGGAACTGTCTTCGTTTTCTGATCGTGTTAACTCACTGGGTGAATTTTCCGATCATGATCCTGCATTCCCTGAGTATGATCATTCCAGTCTCTGGGATTGCTATTTTGAAATTCAAAATCTGATTTCTCATTTACTGGATGAAATCACTGCAGGGCCGGAATACATCATGCGCTTCATCAGGGATGGTGTTTTCTACAGTGCGGATCTCAAACCAGCTGTGTTCCAGGAAAACAACCGTTTCTATCTGTCTGTCAGAACCGATAGTGAGGCAAACTCCATCATTCAAACAATGAAAACGCTGGCCAAGCTGGGTTCACGTGAAGACCTTAAGAACATTGTAACCCGTGCCCTGCCGGGTATTCATCTCGAACATCAGCCGCAGCCTCCCCAACAACTGCCGCGCCGGTCCAATGCAGTATATTTTCTGATTAGCCATCACAACGAACAATGGGAATCAGTCGTCAAGAACCGGAATATAGCCCTTTACTGGAATAACGCCCCCGGGGATGCGGATATTGAATTAATGGTGATAAGGAGATCTCATGCATCTAAGTGATTATTTTATTGAACTGGTAGCCTATGTGAACCTTTTTTTAAGGTCGGAAGAAATCGGGAAGCTTTCCGGCGATCAGCTGAAAATCAACATCCAGAAGCTTTTGTCAAAAAGTGAAGACGGCCTGAGAAAAGGGGACATATCCCCGGATGATTACGATCAGGCTCGTTTTGCCGTCTGTGCCTGGATTGACGAAGCTCTTCTGAATTCCGACTGGCCCCATAAAGATGTGTGGATCCGCCACCAGCTGCAGAGAATATATTATAATACCACGGATGCCGGAGAAATATTTTTCGATCGGCTAAGCAACCTGGGACCTCATCAACTGGAGGTAAGGGAAGTTTATTACCTGTGCCTCGCACTTGGCTTTTCCGGACGCTACTTTAATGATGAATACACCCTCGAACAGATCAAAGCCGCGAATCTCAAACTTTTGATGGGCAGCTCTCTCGGATTGCCATCCCTGGAACGTGTGGATCTTTTCCCGGAAGCATATCCGGCCGGAGATATGAATATCGGTCTGTCTGACGGCAAACGGCGCGGTAAATGGTCTGTTGCGGTCTGTGCCGCCGCGCCGCTGACCCTGTTGATTACGCTATTTGTTATTTACTGTTTTATTCTGAAGAATGTCGGCGAAAACTATCTGCAGATGGTGATGAAATGAAAAGGAAATTAATGCCGTTTATCAAAATCTTTTTCATTGGTGCCTTCACAATTTTTATCACACTGGTTGTTATCGGCATTACACTGGCCTTGCATTGGCCCTGGTGGGCAATCCTGTTTCTCCTTCTTTTCGTCGTCGGCCTGATGATTGGAGGATATTTCATACGCAATCTGCTGGATCAGCGAATGGGGAAGCTATTTGAAGAAAGTATTGTCGCACAGGATAACGCGCAGATTCAAACCTTATCAGGGAACGACCGGGATGAAAGAAAACTGCTGCAGGCAAGATGGAGAGATGCGATTGACGTTTTACGTAAATCCCACCTGAAAAAAAACGGAAATCCTCTTTATGTTTTGCCTTGGTATCTGGTGATTGGCGAGAGTGGTTCGGGCAAAACAACCTCTTTAAACAGCGCGAGACTCGCAACCCCCTTTGTGGATCTTGGCAAGACAGGAGGCATATCCGGAACACGCAACTGCGAATGGTGGTTTCTGGAGCAGGCGATCGTCATTGATACGGCCGGTAGATACTGTATTCCGGTAAACGGAGAACCCGACAGCCGGGAGTGGCAGAATTTCCTGGAACTCCTGGTGAAATATCGCAGAAAAGAACCTCTCAACGGACTTATTGTGACCATTGCCGCCGATAAACTTCTGAATGCCGGGCAGAATGCGATTGAAGATGAGGGGCGCATGATACGGCGGCGTATTGATGAATTAATGAGGGTCCTGCGGCTTAAATTTCCTGTTTACCTGCTGGTGACAAAGTGTGATTTGATTCAGGGAATCAACAGGTTTTGCGAGCAGCTTCCCCCCGAAAGCTTGACGCAGCCGATGGGGATGATTAATCAGAATTTGTCTGCCGACGTTCATGCTTTTCTGGAAAATGCCATTCAGACCGTCAGCAAACGTTTGAGAAACATGCGAATGCTGATACTGCATCAGCTCGATGCAAAGCATGTTGATCCGCCTCTTTTCTTTTTTCCTGAAGAGTTCGACGATATCAAACAGGGACTATCCATATTTGTAAAAACAACTTTCGGAGTGAATCCTTACCAGGAAACGCCTGTTTTGCGGGGACTGTTTTTCAGCAGCGGTCGGCAGAGCGGAAATCCGGTGTCTCATTTTTCCCGGAGTTTGGGTTTTAAGGCGCCTCGGGGAAATTTACCCGGCACAACCAAAGGATTATTTCTGCATGATTTTTTTGCGAAGGTATTGCCAAAAGACCGACATTTGCTGGCCCCGACCAGGAGATCCCTGGAGTGGAGCATTCTGACCGGCAACCTTGGTTTAACCGCGTGGGCTGTTTTATGTGTCGCTCTTTGTGGTCTTTTGAGCTTTTCATTTGTGAAGAATTTACATGCCATCGGCGGAATGTCGAAGGATTTTCAAAAATTGCCGGTGCTGCAGGGTGAGTTTTTAGCCGATCTGACTGCGCTGGATCGGTTCCGTGAGGGAATTATCCGGGCAGAAAATCAGAATAAAAGCTGGTGGCTGCCGCGCTTTGGTCTGCGGGAAAGCATCCGTGTGGAAAGAGAACTGAAGGAGCATTATTGCAGACAGTATCAATCGCGATTCATGGGACCTTTTGATCAAAACCTGATGCAGAACATTCAGGCGTTTGATTTTGCAGCGTCGGACCATGCCTATGCGCAATACATGATATATCTTGTCCGAAGGATCAACATTCTTAAAGAAGCACCCTACGCTTCAAACATCAAACGTTTGAGAGAAAAGCCGCAACCGCAATACATCGTTATGCGGGACGATGATCCGGCAAATCATCCGGAAGCAATGAAGCTTATCAATAACCAGAATTTTTATTACCTGGCCTGGCGGGAAGATTCCGATCAAATACGAAAAGAAATTGCCGGACTTGAGGATGCCGTAAAATTTTTGTATGGACATCGGAATGGAAATCTGCAGTGGATGCTCGCTCTGGCCGATCAGCACAGCGATCTTCTTCCCATTACACTCAATGATTTCTGGGGAGGTGATCAACAGGCTGCCCAGGACATAAGGATACAACCGTGTTTTACCCGTCAGGGCAGAGAAGTGATTGAACATTTCTTCAGTGAATTTTCTCAAGCGTATCCGGACGCACCCTCATTAATCACCAATAAAAACCAGTTTGATCAAAAGTACAGAACACTTTGTTTTGAAGCCTGGCGATATTTCGCTGATGGATTCTCCAAAGGGATAGAGCGCCTGAATACCCAGGCTGAATGGGAAAGGATAGCGAATGACATGGCGGGGAATGGCGGAGGCCCTTATCGGGCACTGATGGATAAGATCAACAATCAGCTTGAACCATTGTGCAATGGAAAGGGGCTTCCGGTCTGGTTGTCCCAGATTTTGAGTTTTCAAACTTTAAGGGTTCAGGAGAAGGCCGACCAGAATGGATTTGTAAAGACCATGACGGAATCTGTAAGAAAGACGGCAATGCCTGTCGAAAAGGCCACCGGTCATAATGCCGGTGTACAGACACTGGAGATCCGGAAAGAGGCAGCTAAAGCTTATGCAGATTATCAAAATGCATTGAAAGGCATTGAAGCTGCGACAACTTCGGGCAAATCCGCTTTTGAAATCGCCAGGCAAACCTTCAGTGATGATCCGGCTGTCAGCAAATCGCCTTTCCATAAGGGATATAAAGCGATTGATCGTCTGAAAAAGGGTGTTGGTGGCGGCAATGAGGTGGATCCCACAGTGGCACAATTAATATCCGGTCCTTTTGATTTTCTCTGGTTATTTGTCTGCTACCGGACGGCCACACAGCTGGAAAATCATTGGAGTGAACAGGTGTTGGCACCGACCATGGGGATGAGTCCTCAGCAGATGATGCCTTATCTGGTTGGGCCTGACGGTATTGTATGGAAATATGTCAGAGAGTACGCTTCGCCGTTTTTGAATCGAAATGAGAAGGCCGGGTATTATCCAAAGGAAGTTTTGGGCGGTACGGTCATGCTTGGCAAATCATTTTACAATTTTTTGAACAAAGGCGCCAGAGCGCAGGTCACAAAGCAGGTACAGCAGAGGAATTATAATGTGGAGATTAATGGACTTCCGACGGCCGCCAACCCGGAAGCCAGCCTGCAACCTCATGGTACGCGGCTGGAGCTTCAGTGCGGCCCGACAGCACAGGTTTTGCAGAACAACAACTACCCGGTGAACAAGACTTTTTACTGGTCGCCCGAAACATGCAGTGATGTGATTCTCAACATAGAAGTAAGTGATATGGTTTTGTCCCGACGCTACATCGGGCCCCGGGCATTTCCGGACTTTTTGAGAGATTTCAGGGGTGGCAGGCGGGTGTTTCACGCACGCGAGTTTCCCGCTGAAAAAGCCGCACTGGAAAAATTGAAAATCAAATTTATAAAGGTTGCCTATCGTTTTATCGGCAACATACCGGTTGTGCAGACCGTGGAAGCCATGCCTGTCGCATTGCCGGGGAGCATAGGAAAATGATGAGTTCATCAGGCAGCCCGAACTGGCGTTTCGTCGCTGTAGGCAAACACCCGGTGGCGAAGGATTTCCTGAAGCTGGGGGTAAGTATCCCCCTAGTGGATGATTTGTCAGCGATGCTGAAGACAGCCTATTCCACGCTGACATCCACATTCGATAGCGCGCCCGGTTTCAGCTCCTGGCGTTTCTGGTCAAAAGGTTCAGGAAAAGATTCGCTGATCTGCGGCATTGTACGTGACAGCTCCGATAAAATGGGCAGGCCTTATCCTTTTCTGATTATCGGAAGCGGCCAGTTGAAAGATTGGGAACTCCAGTGGGATCTTCTTCCCTTTGCATGTGAAAACACCTGGTGTCAGTTTGAATATCTGTCAACTCAGAA
The DNA here is from genome assembly GCA_964394715.1 of uncultured Smithella sp. GTDB lineage: Bacteria > Desulfobacterota > Syntrophia > Syntrophales > Smithellaceae > UBA8904. The sequence continues at coordinate 12,556 of CAYMYR010000024.1, read as the reverse complement.
TTTTGACAATGTAAAAAAACTGGAGGAGGAGCTGGCCAGTATCAGGCCGCCGTCGGGTCAATGGTCCGAGCATTCCGAGAGGCGAAAAAACCTCAATCAGATTGGTTCACCGATTGATCCTTTTGCCTCTTTTCTGGATTTAAAAAAATTAACAGAACAGGTGGCCGGTTTATCTGGTCAAAAAGAATATTTTGTAAGCCTGGATCGCGGACCGTGCCGTGACAAGATTCTTCCCGTCAGTTTGTGGCATTATCTTTTCAGAGATACACTCAAAAGCGTTCCGCAAACCGTCTTTTTAGGCGGAACCCTGGAAAATGCTTTTCTTGTTGCATACAACCGGACTCTCAAGCCGGAGGACGCGGTTCAATTATGGTCGGTTCCTTTGGCTGCTTCATGGCAGGACATCATTGGAACGGAATATACCATGGACATCTCAACGCTCGGCAAGGAGCCGATTTCCGCGGATCGGCCTTGCGGTTCGGACGTTCGTTATGACGCAGAGTTTCAAATTCTGCAAAACGAAATTGACAAACTTTCATTGCCGTCTGCTGAAGGTTCGGTCAACTGGGGAAAAGTCGTTCGTTTTGCTTCCGACATCCTTGCTCATAAATCAAAAGATCTGCTGGTGACGATATATCTGTCTGTCGCATTAACCTATACCCGCAAGCACGATGGCCTGTCCATGGGGATCAAACTCCTGATGGATCTGATGGGAAAATACTGGGAGCAGCTTTATCCGCCCCGGGAGCGGATACGCGGGCGTTTACGTGCAGTGGAGTGGTGGGCCGAAAAAATGGAGTCTGCTTTGAAGCAGCTTCCACAGGTTCCGGTTCCCGAGCTTCAGGTTCGTATGCTGAAAGATTATCTTGACCAGGTCGAACAATGGGTTGGGAAGCACCTGGAGAATCCGCCATGTTTGACGGCAATCAGAAATCTGATTGGGGATTTGACCATTATACATGAAGTTACTGTACCGAAAGAAGCCATAAAGCAATCCGCGTTCCGGGTAATCGCTGACAACGCTATGAGTGAACAAAACCAAAGCATATCTTCCGGGCAGCCTGAAGAAATCCTGTCTTCCCGAAGCGACGGGAAAATGCTGGAGCATCACCTGCAAAAAATACGCGAAATCAGCAGTCACTGCCGGCAGCAGAACGGGGCCGACCCTATGTCCTACAAACTGAGCAGGAAATTGCTGTGGTGCAATATCGAGGATTTGCCGACATCCACCAACGGTATTACCCGAATTCCCGCTCCGGATAAACAGATTGTGAAAATGCTTTTCGATTTACATGACGGCGGAGATGCGGAGGCGTTATTAAGGGCCGCTGAAGGAAGGCTTCCGCAGTTTATTTTCTGGATGGATTTGAACCGTTTTGTGGCGGAATCTCTTGCCAGACTCGGTGCAAACTATGCACGGGCACACCGGGCTGTCTGCCAGGAAACGGCCTTTCTTATTTATCAGTTGCCTGGTTTGGAAGACCTGTCTTTTGCTGATGGTACTCCCTTTGCCGCTCCGGAGACAAAGGACTGGCTGAAAAGCATCGCGATTCATTCCGGCATGCCGGCACATACCGCGTCTGATTCCAAATATAATTTTCAAGATGGCGAAAACCGGGTGTCAGAAGAGATCACGGAAGCGCTGGCCATGATTCACAAAGGAAAACTTCTGGAAGCAATGGAATGCCTGCAACAAAAGCTAAATGCCGCATCGTTCGGCAGGGAAAAGATCATCTGGCGCCTGGCGGTTGTCCGGTTGCTGTTGAATGTGAAGAAATATGAACTGGCCCTGCCTCACATGGACCAGATCATCAGGGAGATCGATATTTTCCATCTGGATAACTACGATTCCGCCCTTGCTTTGAAGGGTTTGAAAATGGTTTGCGAAGGATTGGAATCACAGAATGATGAATCATTAAAAAGTAAAAAAACGGAAGTTTTGTATCGCATTGCTAAGATTGACATGGCAGAGGCGATACGTCTGGGGAAGGCTTGAAAATAAATGACAGAAATGAGGAGGAAACCATGGCAAAAGAACCATCTGTGGCGCCGAAGGAAAGAGTGAATATTGTATATCGCGCGTCGGTCGGCGATATAAAAGAAGATGTGGAGCTCCCATTAAAGACACTGGTGATGGGCGACTTTACGGGAAGGCATGATGAAAGGTCTCTGGAGAACCGGGAACCGATCAATGTGGACAAAGACAATTTCAATGACGTGATGAAAGCCCAGGGTATCCATTTGAATTTTACGGTTCCCGACAAACTATCAAAACAGCCGGATTCAGATCTGGATCTTCACCTTAACATTGAATCGATCAATGATTTCGGGCCTGAAGCCATTGCACAGAAGGTTCCGCAATTACGACGGCTGTTTGAATTGCGCGATGCTTTGCGGGCTATGAAAGGGCCCCTGGCCAATGTTCCCGAATTTCGAAAAAAAATCCAGGAGCTGGTGAAAGATGAGGAGGCCAGGGTAAAGCTCCTGGCTGAAATCGGGATTGAAGAATAGGGGGGATGAGCATGAAACAGGCAACGGAAAAAGTGGTGACGGATGAAATGGACGGGCACAAATCCCTGGTGGAAGAAATTGTTCAGGCGACCAGGCTGTGTCCGGAAGATGAGGCTTATTCGCTGACGCGCAGGGGAGTGGAAGCATTGATGGCAAAATTGCTGATGCCCGGGGCCGAAACGGTTAAAGTGTCAAAATCGGTAGTGGACGATATGATTGCCGCCATCGATCAAAAACTCAGCGCCCAGCTTGATGAAATCCTGCACCACAGAGAATTCCAGAAAATGGAATCGGCATGGAAATCCCTGAAGTTTCTGGTTGACCGGACAGATTTTCGGGAAAACATCCGTATAGAAATTCTCAACGTCTCAAAAGAGGATTTGCTCACAGATTTTGAGGACGCTCCGGAAATTCCAAAGTCCGGATTATATAAGACTGTTTATGCCAGCGAATACGGCCAGTTTGGCGGGAAGCCTTACGGTGTGCTGATCGGCAATTACGAATTTGATGTCGGGCCGCAGGACATGAAACTTCTGCAGTATGTGTCAGGGGTGGCGGGTATGGCTCATGCACCTTTCCTGGCCTCTGTCAGTCCCGCTTTTTTCGGTCTTGAAGATTTCAGTCTGCTGCCTAATCTCAAAGACATCAAATCCATCATGGAAGCTCCGCAATATGTAAAATGGCATGGTTTCAGGGAATCTGAAGATTCACGTTATGTGGGTCTGGCTCTGCCTCGTTTTTTGCTTCGGCTTCCATACGGAAATGACAATGTGCCGGTAAGAAGCTTCAATTATGAAGAAAATGTTTCCGACGGGCATTGCCAGTATTTATGGGGCAATACTGCTTTTGCGCTGGCTACCAGAGTTCACGAAAGCTTTGCTCAATACCGCTGGTGCGCCAATATTATCGGACCGCAGGGCGGTGGAGCCGTTTATGATCTGCCGGTGCACCAGTTTGAGGCAATGGGAGCCATTCAGACCAAGATTCCCACAGAAGTTCTGGTATCAGAGCGGCGGGAATTTGAACTGGCCGAAGAAGGCTTTATTGCATTGACCATGCGTAAAGGCAGTGACAATGCGGCTTTCTTTTCGGCCAACTCAACACAAAAACCGAAGTATTTCGGTATCAGTAAAGAAGGCAAGGAGGCGGAACTCAACTTCAAGTTGGGTTTGCAGCTGCCTTACATGTTCATCATCAGTCGCATGGCACATTACTTGAAAGTGATTCAGCGGGAAAACATCGGCACATGGAAAGAAAGGGTGGATCTGGAAACAGAACTCAATAACTGGATTCGTCAATATGTGGCCGATATGGATAGTCCCATGCCGGGAGTGCGAAGCCGCAGGCCTCTGCGTCAGGCGCAGGTGTCCGTTGAGGAAGTTGATGGTGAACCGGGCTGGTATCGAGTGGGATTGAAAGTGCGGCCGCATTTCAAATATATGGGTGCATATTTTACACTGTCTCTGGTCGGTAAGCTGGATAAAGAATAAATCACAGGCCAAAGCGTAAAATAAATATCAACAATGCTCAGGTTATTTGCGTTTTTCTATTCGATTTTCAATCGAGTTGAAATATTTAAAACAAATAAAAGGAGGAGTTGTAAAATGTCATTACCGGCACATTTGACTTTACAGGGAGAGAAACAGGGGAAAATTGAAGGGGCCTGCGAAATGCAGGGAAGAGAAGGCACTATTCTGGTTTACGCAATGGACCACGATATCCATATTCCGCGTGATCCTCAGTCTGGTTTAGGGAGTGGAAAAAGAATTCACGGACCCCTGACGATTATGAAAGAATATGACAAGAGTTCACCAAAATTGTATCAGGCTCTTTGCACTGGTGAACACTTAAAGAACGTTACGATCAAATGGTATCGTATTAACAAACAAGGATCGGAAGAACATTACTTTTCTCATGTTCTGGAAGATGCGATTGTTGTTTCCATCACGCCGAGCATGCCGGTAGCTTTCCTGCCTGAAAATGAACCGTATCGTCACATGGAAGAAGTGTCCTTCACCTATAAGAAAATCAAATGGACATGGGAGCCTGACGGCATAGAATCCGAAGATTCCTGGGCCGTCCCGAAATAGACCACTCGAAAGAATGCAGCATGCCGGGCTGTTTCGTGCACTTGCAGGGTAGTCTGGCATACTGCGCATCGCGCAGGTTGCTCTATTGCTGGCCCGGCTTCATTATACCTTTATGCAGTCCTCTTGACCGGGCAGCAAATGAGCAATGCCTGTTGACATTGTTTGCCGTTTGCGTCTATTGTTTTAAAGGTATGCAGTATCAAAGACAGTGGCTTATGCAGTAATTGTCCTTCGAACTACCTGGAAATTTATGAAAAGCAACGTTCAAACAAAAGAAGAATGGTCCCGTCTGGAGAGGGTGTTTTCCTTTTCTGTTTCGGATGCCCGGAAACTGATCACCTGTTTTCATGAAGAAATGAAACGCGGTCTTGCCGGGCAGGCCAGTTCGCTCAAAATGATTCCCTGTTATGTAAGACGGCCGACGGGATTGGAGTGCGGGAGCTACCTGGCGCTTGATCTGGGAGGGACAAATCTGCGAGTCCTGGCCGTGGAGCTTGACGGCCGGGGTGGCGCTAATATTTCGGCCGTCAGCCGGTTTGTCATTCCGGAACCGGTCATGCACGGCAGTGGCGAAGCGCTTTTTGATTTTCTGGCAGACGGTGTTTTACTCTTTTTGGAAAAGCACGGGTATAATCTCGGGCAGCATCATGATCTGGCCTTTACCTTTTCTTTCCCTGTGGAGCAAAATGCCATCAACGCGGGTATTCTTCTGAACTGGACCAAGGGATTTACCGCTTTCGGCGTCGAGGGAAAGGATGTCGTTGTTCTTCTAAGAGAGGCACTCGTCCGCAAAAACATCAAAAATATTTCCGTGACAGCGCTTGCCAATGACACAACAGGAACGCTCATGACAAAAAGTTATGCCGATGCCTCATGCGATATGGGTGTGATTCTGGGGACGGGCACCAACGCATGCTATTCGGAAAACCTACACCGTATTCCAAAGTATTCCGTTTCTGATGATGATGGTGAACGGGAAATGGTCGTCAACCTTGAGTGGGGGAATTTCAATAAGGTTGAAATGAATGGATACGATCAAGAGCTTGACCGTGCAACCCGAAACGCCGGCCTGCAGCGCATGGAAAAAATGGTTTCCGGAATGTATCTGGGAGAACTGGCCCGCCTGGTCATTCTGGATATGATTGACCAAGGCTGCCTTCTTCAAAAGAAGCACAGGCATATTTTTGAGCGTGAACATTCCGTTACGACAGAACATTTGTCAAAAGCAGCCGGGGGGGAAGATTTTTTTGCAGAGTTTGGTCTTGAGAACGTAACCGATCATGATCGTGAGGCTGCAGTCCGAATCAGTCATGTGATTTCAAAGCGGGCCGCCCGCATTGCGGGAGCGGCTATTGCCGCCGTGATTAACTGGATGGACGCCGGTCTCGAAAGACACCACACAGTTGCCGTTGACGGGTCTTTGTTTGAAAAATTTCCGGGATTCAGAACAAATATACTGAACATCCTGCAGGAACTCTTTGGGGACGGCGCGGGAAAGACAGTGCTTTGCGCCGCTGTGGATGGGTCTGGAATCGGAGCAGCCGTCATGGCTGCCGTTGCCTCCGGCAGACGAAGGTAATGAAGAAGCATAAATGAAAGTCGCAGCAGGTGACGCTCCGCTTCAGGAAATGAAGTCACCTTTATTTGCCGAAAAACTAATTGGCCTTTACCCAGACCTGGGAAAGGCATAAAAAGGCAAGACAGCCCTTGACCTGCAACTTCTTGCCGCTCTCAATGACTTTCATCTATGAATGCTAAAACTTATATTTGCCGGCAATGATGTTGCCGTAAATATCATCATTTAGTTTTTCATATTTTTCACTGCCCGGTAAAAGAATATATATTTCCCCTTTCACCTGCGACAGGTCGTATCCCTCATTTTTAAGATTCGTTTTCTTGATTTTGTGTGTGGCTGTCCATTCGAAGTCCGGGACGAAGCGCACAAAAATCGGCACGGCATATTTTGGCAGGCTTGCTTTCAGATGTTGGGCCAGTTTGGAAATATCCGGTGTTATCTTATCATCTCTGATGATGGCGGCCATGCCCGCTTTGCCGTCACTGCCCGGCATGCTGATACCAAAGACAGCAGAGGCGGAGACGCCGGGGAAACTGTCGATGGCTTTTTCGACTTCCTGCGTGGCCACGTTTTCTCCCTTCCAGCGGAACGTATCGCCCAGCCGGTCCGCAAACTGCGCGTGGCGGAATCCCATATTCCTGAGCATGTCTCCGGTATTGAACCACATGTCCCCCTTTTTGAAGACATTGCGGAAAATTTTTTCCTCAGTCTTTTTTTTGTCGGAATAACCGGGGAAGGGGGTCTTTTCTGAAATCTCCATGATTAAAAGGCCGGTTTCCCCTTTCCCCACTTTTTTCATAAAGCCCAGTTCATTTCTCACAGGGGCGTCGTTTTCCGTGTCATAGGACACGATGGCAAAAGGCGTTACGCTGGTCCCGACGCTGTAGTCGATGTTCAAGAAATTGGTAAAAACACCCACACCTTCTGCTGCGCCGTAAAACTCATAGATTTTCTCTATGCCGAAGCGTTTTTTGAAGGGCATCCAGATATCCGGCCTCAGCCCGTTGCCGCATATGTATTTCAGCGTTATTTTATGGTCGTCGGGGCCGGCGGGAGTTGCCATCAGGTAGCGGCATACTTCCCCCACGTATATAAAATGGGTGGCTTGAAACTGTCGGACGTCCTCCAGGAATTTGCTGGCACTGAATTTCCTGCGCAGGGCGACCGCTGCGCCGTTATACAAGGCCGGGGGCCAACCTACCGTGATTGCGTTTGTATGAAAAAACGGGAGCGGGATGTAAATCGTGTCTGAAGGCTTCACAGGCATGACAAACCGTCCAAACCAGAACATGGCCGATACGGCCCGCTTGTTGATGATGACCGCCGCTTTGGGCAGTCCCCCTGTTGTGCCTGACGTATAAACATACGCCACGGTGTCTTTCAGGGTGACGGTCTTTGTAGTGGATGGATTTTCTGCGCTTTTGCTTTCCAGTTCACCGGTGATGTCGGTAATGTCAGCGGGTTTCAGTTTTCCTTCGTCCCGTACCATCACCAACGTTGATTTTGAAAGATCGATTCCGGGGCGAGCTTCGCTGAAGAAACTGTAGCATTCCTCGCCGATAATCACGACCTTGCCTTTATTCAGGTTGAAACTGTGGACAAGCGACTCGCCGCGTTGGTTGGTGTTGATGAGCGAAGCGATGGCCCCCACCTTGGAGCAGCCGCAGTATGCGGCAAGCAGATCGGGCCTGTTTTCAAAACATAGTGCCACGATATCGCCCCGTTCAACACCGTTTGAGAGAAGATAGTGGGCGTAACGGTTGGCCCTTTCGTTCAGCTGGCGATAGGTCAGAACTCCGTCCGGCGACTTCACCGCCGGATTGTCCGGGTACTGTTTTGCAATTTTTTCCAGTTGTATTCCCCAGGAATTGCCCGAGTTGCTCCCGATGCTTTTGAGCCCTTTTACCAGGTTGAATATCATTGACGGCAGCCGTGGAAAAATCTGAAGGACTTTGATGGTAAATTCAGTTGTGCTGATGGTTGTGGGGATTTTTGTCGGTTGCATGTTTATGGTCTTCACTCCTTGTTTGTTTATACGACTTTTTAAAACAATCGGCTAATTGATTCAGATGGTCTAGTCAGCAATCCGCATCATCTGACACGGAAGCGATAGCGCGCGGATACATAATATTGCCCCGGCCGGTAATTGTAATAAGCCCGTGCCTCATATCTTCCCGGCCCCGGAGACCTGAATGCGATCACACCCCGCTGGGCTCCATTGGGCATATATTGATAGTACCCGGCCGATGTATCCGGAGCGCCTGCCCCAACAATACAGATCCAGTCCCTTGAATAGCCCGGTGCATTATAAAAATACACACGGATTCTTTCGCCGCGATTATAAACACGTTTGTCCGTTTCAATCCACGCTCTTCGATCGGCCATTGCCGACTGGCAGCAAAAACCCAGAATGATTAAGACAATGACTGAAGCGATGATTCGTCGTTTTGAATTTGCCGTTGCCATTTTGATCTCCTTTTTTTTACGAGTTTATGGAAACCTTCCTTTTGATGAACGATCTGATGAGCCAAAACTCCTTTACTTGTTTGATTTTATTACAGGAAACGATTGTTTGTCAAGATAATGCTGGCATCAAAATGCTGTGTTGGCTGCAAATACTGCGCAAAAGTTTAATCACAACAGGCAGGGCCGCATTGCTGGAAGAGTTGATTTATAAATCTTTAACGGAAAACACATACGTTTTGTTCACGATCATGTCTTTCTCTTTCCCGCAAAGATAGATGAACCGGGGGGTAAAATTGAGATAGTCGCTGACACGGGATCTTTCTTCGGGCATTTCTATAAAAAAACTCATGTCCAGGGTTTCATGATTGGTTAATTCCACCTGCACACGTTTCTCGCGGCTCAGCAGTGTTTCTTCTTCAAGGTCCCTTTCGGAAATTTCCAGGTACATGATGTTGTCTGTATTGATGAAAAAAATCGATCCGGTGTTGATGTCCTCTACGGGAAGAAAGGCCGAATCTGAATTAAGGATGTCCAGGATGAGTTCTTTTCCCGAGTGTTCATTTGCGTAAGGGCTTAAATAGAAATGAACGTCCAGTTTCTGGCCGTCGCTGCGCAGGACAGTTGCCCGGTGTTTGTTTTTTTCCACTTTCATCCGATACTCCTCCTTTCGGGTGCACTGTTGACGCTTAAGTTGATACAAACCCTGCAGGGACTCATGCCTATGATTCCTTCTCTATCATTTTTTCAAAGAGTTTCTTGTCCAGAGCCTTTTCATAGGCCGCCCTGGCTGTGATCTTATCTTCCTTGATCAGCTGAAGAAGGTGCTGATCCATGTTCTGCATCCCGATATTGGATCCTGTCTGGATCAGAGAATTGATCTGGGATATTTTGCCGTCCCGGATCGTGGTGGCCAACGCTGATGAGCCTAGCAAAATTTCAATGGCCGCACACCTTCCCCTGCCGTCCTTGGTTTTTAAAAGCTGCTGGGCCACCACTGCGCTTAAGGACTCAGCCAGCATGGTTCTCGTCTGTTCCTGCTGGTCGGCAGGGAAGGCGTTGATGATCCGGTCTATCGTTTTGGCCGCACTGTTGGTGTGCAGGGTTCCGAAGACCAGAATGCCGAGTTCCGCACAGGTGAGCGCCAGCGATATGGTGGCGGTGTCCCTCATCTCGCCAACGAGGATAATATCCGGGTCCTCGCGGCCGGCCACCTTCAGCGCATCGGCAAAGCTCTTTGCGTGGGTTCCGATTTCACGCTGGGTGAAAAGGCATTTTTTGTTCGGGTGGACGAACTCCAGCGGGTCTTCAATCGTGATGATGTGGGCATCGCGCGTTTCATTAATGTAATTGATCATTGCCGCCAGGGTGGTCGATTTTCCGCTCCCCGTCGGCCCCGTCACCAGAACAAGACCGCGTTTCAGCGAGGCGATGGTTTTCAGTACCGGCGGCATTTGCAGCTGCTCCAGGGTCAGGATGTCCGTCGGGATCAGTCTGAATACGGCCCCAACCCCCCGATGCTGGTAAAGAAAATTACAGCGGAACCTTGCAACTCCCTCCAGCTCATAAGCCATGTCGAAATCGAGATGGCTTTCCAGGGCGGCCTGTTGATTTTCATTCAACATTTCAAAGAGTAAATCGCGGTTTGATTCAGGAGTAAGAACCGGATGATTGGTTGGTGTTAACTCCCCGCGAAGCCTCAGCATGGGCGGGAAACCAATAACCATGTGCAGATCGCTTGCCCCGCGCTCTTTCATCTCTAGGAAATATTCGTCAATTCTGGCCATGTGAGCCTGCTCCTTGCACACTGCGCCCTAAAGGGATTTCGATTGGTTTTCCTTTTCCATCAATGGTTTGAAAATAGCCTTGTTGTCGGCATTGCGGTATGCTTCTTCCGCGCTGATGATTTGTGATTTCAAAAGCGACATGATGGATTCATCCATAATTTGCATTCCTACGGCCTTTCCAATTTGCATCATGGAGGGGATTTGAAAAACCTTCCCGTCTCTAATGAGATTTGCCACCGGGAGGGTCCCGATTAAGATTTCCACTGCCAGCGCCATCGAGGTCTGATCGGCCCGGGGAATAAGCCTTTGGGTAATCACCGCCTTTATGGATTCGCCCAGCATGGCGCGGATCTGACCCTGTTCCGAGGCCGGGTAAGAGTCGATGATGCGGTCAACGGTCTTGGGGGCGCTTGATGTGGCCAGTGTCCCAATGACAAGGTGGCCTGTTTCGGCGGCGGAAATGGCCAGCGAAATCGTTTCCAGATCCCTCAGCTCACCCACCATGATCACATCCGGGTCCTGACGGAGAGCGCCACGTAATGCGTTGGCATAGGATAACGTGTCCCGGCCGAGTTGCCGCTGATTGACGGCACATTTTTTCACAGGATGAATGAATTCGATGGGGTCTTCTATCGTAATGATGTGGTGGGCACGGTTTGCATTAACATAATCAATCATGGCGGCCAGCGTTGATGATTTCCCCTGGCCGGTCGCGCCGGTTACGAGAACCAGACCCTGGTGATTGTCCATGATTTTTTTCACTGTTTCCGGAAGTCCCAGTGTTTCAAAGGTCGGAATTTCAAACGGTATGATACGAAAGGATGCGCTGAGCCCCGACTGGTGTCGCATCGCACTGCCACGGAATCTGGCCACTCCCGCGATTTCATAGGCGAAGTCAAGCTGGAGCTGTTTATTAAGTATCTCCTTCTGCTCCGCGTCGAGCAGTTCATAAATCAGCTTTTCGCATATTTCAGGGGGAAGGGAAGGCGTCTGAATCTTTCTCAGCTTGCCTAGCTTTCTGATAATAAAAGGCTCGCCGGGCGCCAGATGGAGATCTGATGCCCCGGCGTTTGTCGCTGCCTTCAATACCTTATCGAGTTCAGCCATGAAGAGTCTCCATATTGATAAAGCACTGAATCATTTTCTGCCTTCATACATGGCAAAAGCAGATCAGGCCGGCAAAACTTTCATTCCTAAAAAACTGATATTATGTTTTACAACCCCGAAAATTTTGGCTTGCCATTCCTGTATTGGTTATGCCAGCGCTTTATGCGGTTGCTGAACTTGCGGCTCCCGCTATGGTTTAGTCGGATGTTCTACCGGAATGCCCAGGGAATTCAGTTGTGGCTGAGCCTGCGGTTTCTGAGCCTGCACCTGCACCTGCGGCTTTGGCGGTTGCTGAACAGGCGGCTTCTGTGCCTGAACCGTTGGTTTCTGCGGCTGCACCGGTGGATTTTGGGGCTTAATCTGCGGCTGTTGGGCCTGTGGCTTCGGCGGTTGCTGAACCTGTGGTTTTGGCGCTGGCTTAGACGGATCTTCTATCGGAATGCCCATCGAATTCAGTTGTTGCTGGGCCTGTGAAATTGCCGGCACAGAAGCTGCCGCTAACAAGGCCAGGAATGTTGTTCCAATAATTAATCTTTTCATTTCATTAAACTTCCTTTCTTATTCATTGTCAGCTTCAATAGCTGAATGTTGCGGATCATAAGCAAGTGTGGAATTATACCCCTTACTTGTTACAAAATTAAAATTCACGTTAACGGATTTTTCAAATTTGATACGGAGAACGAACTGGAAGGAAAGATGTAGTTTCATTTCATATTGTGTGTAAATATCCTACCCGGCAGTTCTGCCACCGTATCCCTTGGACGGGAATTAGGCCGTTAACTTTGCGTCCCGCTTTTTCAATGCGGTTTGCCTTTTTCAAGGTCCCGTCTTTTAAACTAAAATCCCTCATAAGTCAAGGCCGCTCTTCGGGGCGATACCCTGTCGTTTTGAAACTGGTGGTTGGAAAATGGGGGAGTGACTGTCCGCTGTTTGGTAAAGTTTGTTTGAATATTATATAAATATTTGATTTTATTCTGGTAGTCCCACGGGGACTTGAACCCCGGTTTCCGGCGTGAGAGGCC
>CAYMYR010000023.1:6652-39571 GCA_964394715.1 uncultured Smithella sp. | reverse complement strand
GCTCTTCAAATATTTTATTCAATAAGTAAGCAAGAGGTGTAACGATTAATAAGGTTACAATAAAACAGATGAAGTAAGCAAATTCTTTTGAAATACCATCAATCGATTGGAAGTACGGGTACAAAGGTTTTATTTTGTAAATCACAAAAGGATGCAACAGGTAAAGGCTATAGCTTATTTTCCCGTAAAATTGCGTAATCCTATTATCGATAAGGGGGATACTGTATAGGCATTGTGAATAAAGGAAGAAAGCCATAAAAAAGCCCATGATGTAATAATACCCGATATTGTTATTAATCTTATCGTCATATAGAATTGATAAGTCATATGAAAATAATCTTGAAAGAACATAAAAAACCAGGAAGATACCTATTAAACCAGTAACAGATATTAATAACCTCCCCATCCTTTTTATATTGAATGCGTCAAGGGCATAATAGGCTAATATTCCAAATCCAAAAATTGGCAATTGGGAGAAAAAGCATCCATAAGCGTAGTCAGGCGGAAAATTTTGATTATTGAAACAAGAATAAACTGTATATCCGATAAGAATGAAAAAAAGCTGAACGATAATAGCGGATTTAACACTTTTACTGGCCATCATGATCAGTGGAAAAAACAAATAGAAGACAAACAGTGTCCCCATCGTCCAACTTGCCCAAATTATACCCCCCTGCATACCGGGGATAAAATTGAACAAATAAAAGATATTGATGATAATCTCATTGACCGGGAAACTCTTTTTAAAATCTAAATTACTGACGAATATCCACACGATCATCATAAATAAAAATAAAGGCGTAATTCTGGCATATCGATTTAAATAATAATCCAAAATTGAGTCTGCAGATTGTATTTTTTCATGGTAGTTTAAAGCCAGTGAAAAGGCGCTTATGATAAGAAACATCGTGACACCAAACGCAAAATACTTATGTATAAACAGAAATTTGTTCTGTAAAACAAAAAGCCCGAATCCGTAGACATGGAAAGCAACGATGATGATAGAAGCTATTCCCTTTAACCCGTCGACAGCTGATATTCTGCTTTGGTGTCGCCTGTCTGTGTCTGTTGTGTTTTCCACTGTATTTTTTATAAAATTAATTTGAGAAGATTATTGTGGTGTACCGAGAAATGACGAGAGTTATTGTAACCCTGACGTCAAAGTTATATAAACAAGTGCGGTGGTGCCACAGCCCCTGACGAATGAATTCCCGTGGAATGATTATTAAAACTGAAGTTTTTTAAAAGTTCTTATATTGTAGAATTCGTCTTTTTCAAAATCTCCAAAGCTATCCATGTGGTCAAACAGATTATCGATAATATCCTTGATGGTATATAAAGGCTGAAATCCAAGATAGGTTCTGGCCTTATTAATGCTTACCTTATAATTTCTGAAGTCCTGAATGTTTTTAATATCCAGCCTGATTTTATCGCCGGTCTTTTTCTCGACCTCATATTTCACAAGATCGGCCACCTGCCCCACGGTATAATTGTCGGAAGTGGCGTTGAACACGCCGTTGATGGAATAGTTGGCCTGTACCGCCCGCACAAAAGCGTTGGCGGCATCCCGGATGTCATAAACAGGACGCCAGATGGAAGGGTTGCTTACCATGATTTTTTTCTCAACAGCAGCGGTTTTAAACATGGTGTTGACAATCAGATCGAACCTCATGCGCGGGCTGAAACCGGATATCGTTCCCTGACGGATGGCAATGACAGAAAAATTTTCATCCTGCATCTGTAAAACGCCCCGCTCTCCCTGCAGCTTGGATATGCCGTAAGGATAATTGCTGACCGTCGGCGATTCTTCGTCATAAAGCCGATCAACAGTATATCCGTAAACCGAACAGGAGGACGCGTAAATAAAACGTTTCACGCCGGCTTTTTTGGCCTTGTAGGCCAGGTATGAGGGAAGAGCGCCGTTGTCCACAAAATTTTTAGCCGGATTAAATTCCGCCATGGGATCATTGGAAAGACCCGCCAGAAAAATCACCTGGTCGTACCCGTCGAAATCTTCTTTCTTGCATTCAAAAAGCTCCTTATCAATAACCTTTACTTCCTTCGGAAGATGACAGCCAAACCATAGCGCATCAATGACTTCAACATCATAGCCGTGATCGATCAAAGCGGGCGCCAGAACCGACCCGATGTATCCGGCCCCGCCGGCCAATAGAATTTTCATGTTATTTCACTCCTTCACAATAAATTATTTAATTCGCTATTTCTTGTGGACCAGGCTGTTGTATAATTCACAATTCATGGACGTGTCTGCGGGAACCTTAAAACTGACTTCACAAACAGACAGATCCTTGATGTCTCTGTACGGGTCAAGGCTTTTGGCATATTCCATCACGGATTTTCTTTTCCCGCCGACATGAACGGTGCCTTTAAAATCGGAATCGATCAGCCGGGCAATCATTCTGGCCATGGTTGATACGCTTTCCCGGCTGGTCCACTGATCGACAAACGCTTTTTCAAAAGGAAAAACATTCGGACCGAACGTTGTGCGAATGATGATTGAATGATCATACAGACGAACCGCGCATTCACCGCCCAGCTTTGACCAGGCATACTTGTTGACCGGATACACCGGATCATCTTCCCTGTAGTTCCCGCAGTCCCCTTTAAAAACATAGTCGGTGCTGAGATAGATCAGTTTCAGCCCATATTTCATGCACAGTTTCACAATATTTGAGGTCCCGACAATATTGATATCAATCGCCCGAAGCGGGTCCTGGTCGATTCTGGGAGGAGACGTAAAAGCGGCGGCGTGGATAATCATCGACCAGTCGCCCATGGCAAGGTATTGATCCATTTGCTCAAGATCGGTTACATCAAATTCCGACTTTGGCGGATATTGTATGTCCGGCAGAATTTTTTTAAATTCAGATCCCAGCAGGCCGCTTCCGCCGGTAAACAAAATTTTCTTTTGATCGATCATGCCTCCCCCTTCAGCACTTCCCGTAAATAAAATGATCTGAACGATCGTCTTTTATCCATTGGGCCAGTGAAAAGCCGTTTCTGTCCTTGTCGGTGATCAGCGTCGTTTTCGAGGCAATAGCATCGAATTCCTTTTTCAGGGCGCCGTCCGACAGGGACCAGTCGATGTCGTCTGCCAGCGGTGAAATACAGCCTTCACATCCCTGGCTGTATTCACCTGTACAGAAATATTCGATCTGGGTTTCTTCGGTAAAGAAATTACCGTGGGCAAAACCCGGGGGAAGCCACAGCCATTCACTGTAATCTCTGTCCAGCCCTGCCGGCATATCATACATCGTCGCCTTCCCGAAGGTCGGTGAACCTTTGCGTATGTCCAGCATCAGGTCCACCATACGCCCGCGTATCGTTCGCACCAGCTTTCCCATGTAGGGATTCCACTGAAAGTGCATTCCCCGCATGGTCAGGGGCCGGGAGAAGCTTTCACTCACCTGGACAAACTCAAGCCCTTTCATAAATTCCATTTCCGGATGGCCGAAAAAATCGCTTCTGCGAAACGATTCCGTAAAAAAACCCCGCTGATCGCAAAATCGTGCAAAACGGACAATCTTAAGGCCGGGAATATCATAATTGGTTACGGATATTATTTTCATTCATCCCTCTCTCTTTGTTTTATTGCCATCTGCGACATGTTTAAAAAGCGTTGCTTTGTCTCAAATGCTCCGGAATTTCCTCGATTTGAAAACCATCGGGCCACCCCTCATAATAGTCCCGGAACCGATCAATGTCTGTGATTCTGTTTTGCCAGCCCCTGTTGTTGATCACATCCTCATGGGGCCACTTCAAGCGGGCCCTTCCGAAGCATGTTTTCCAGCACATATCAAAATCGAGCTTGTGAAGGTGAATCAACATCAAATCGTGATCGACCGCGACATTTAGATCACGAACCTCATGAAACCCGATTTCCCAGTCCAGGGGACGTCGGGATATCAGTGTTTTATTGTACCAGTGGGTATGGTACCAGAATTTCCTTTGAGACAAAACACTCTGTGCCGAATTGTAAGGCAACTCTTCCTTATAAGGAAGATGGATCAGGTCATAACCGATGCAGCGCACGTAATCGCTGTCCAGTTTTTGAATATATTCATCCAGCCCCTTGTACTTCTTGATGTCCGGCAGGATGATTTCATCAATATCGGTAAAGATGACATATTCGTAATGATGCAAAAGTTTTTTCTGCACCGTGTCAGCAACGAATTTAAACCAGAGATGGTCAAAGCTTAAGGGGTAATTCAGCCGGATGGTTTTGAAGGCGTATTCTTTTGTGCAACGATCCACGCTGCCGTCGATTGTCCGATGATCGAAAACGTAAATGTCATTTCCTTCAATGAAACGGCTGTAGTATTTAAGCCAGATGGGCAGAAATACATTCTCATTTTTAACCATGACAAAAATGGCACACTTCCTTTTGCCGTCTTTCGCATCAGGAAGCGGCATCGCCTTGATGGATCGGAGCGTATCTTCATCGTAGACCCGGGGGACATCGGAAGTTGGTGCCTGGGATTTTACGGGAGCAGGCGACGCACCCTCGAGTTTTTTGACTGCCGATGAAGATATTCGGGCCAGGTGCCCCATCGTCTTTCTTCTGAGGGAACTGTCCGGAGCAACTTTTTTAATGATCCTGTATGCTTTTGAACCGAAACGCCATTCGGGCGAACCGGCAATGATGTTTTTATAGTTGTCGTAGTCCTCTTTCAGGTTCACATAATCATCATTCAACCGCCCACAAAAACCGTTCAATGAATGGACCCGGGCCTCCAGAAAAGCAAGCTGGCCCAAAGCGGCAAAAAGCTTGCTGATAAACCTGTTCGTTTTGGCTTCACGCAGGAATTCGAGAAAATCGTCGCTGACATCTTTGCCAACCGCGGCTACGCCCAGACCATACCCATGCACAAATTCGAAACCCGGATATTTTGCAGAGACTTCTTCCCACAACTTCCACACCCCGAAATCAAGATCTTTAATAAAGGTGTCGTGAAAAAGCACAACTCCTTGCCGGGACATTTTGGGAAGCCAGTGCTCAAAATCGTTTTTGGCCCCCTCGTAAGTATGGAAACCGTCAATATGCAGCAGGTCAATACTGCCGTCATCAAAATGAGACTGCGCGTCATCAAAAGTCATCCTTAAGAGCCGGGAAAAATCAGCGTATTCTCTCTGGTTATAATTCCTGAGTTCTTCAAAGACATCTTCACCGTATGCGCCAAGCTGAGAATCCCCTTTCCATGTATCGATTCCATAGCAACGGGTGTCAAGCTTCAGCGTTTTCACGCCCTGGCAAAACGCGCAATAGGACTGTCCGCTGAAAACACCGAGCTCCACGACTACTTTCGGTTTCAGGATGCTGATGAGGAAAAAAGCGAACGGGACATGAGTAATCCAGGAAGATACTTCTATGAGTCTCCTGGGCGTGTTGAAAATAATCGGATGTTGTTCAGTAATCATAGAATATGTTAAACGAAACTCCCTTCAGCGGTTTTTTATTTTTTGCATATCATTTACCCGCTCGGATAGCATAAACTTCCTCCACATAGCCCTCACGAACCCAGTGCCGGGATCTTTGCAGGCGGCGGAAAGATGGAAATGATTTCATCAGCCGGGAAATATTCAGGTTGCATCCACCGACCGGAATGGGCGCTTCCCCCTCCTGGTTGATGCTGAAAAATACATCGCGGGTTGTTCTCTGAATTTCCTTCAGATAGGAACGCACCATCCCTTCGTCAATCTCGGGGAACGAATCCTGATTGTAGGCAACACTGAAATATTTTTCCGGGGCATTCCGGCATTCCCAGTAGGGAAGGACTTTGATCTTGTCCGCATCGCCCCTCTCGCCATATAACACCACATCTTCCGGCGACAGGCTGTTCATGAGAAAATGTCCCGCGAAAACATTCGCAATCGGAAGATCATAGATTGTATAGTCATGAACTCCTGCCATGTGGAGATAGTATGGAGTGGCCCCGAGACCCCCTCCATACTCACAGACGGCATCCGAGTCAGAAGGAAGCATTTCCCGTATCCTCCAGGCTGCATAGAGGGCCATCAGGTGCCGGTAGTGAAATACCCCTCTGGATGTTTGAATACCAAATACGCCGGTTGTGTGCTGGGGCGGAGTGATCGGGGCGCCGAATTCCCGCTCAATAGCGTCAAGGATTTCATCTGCGTTCAGATACAGATTCTCCCCCCATCTTCCCTGTTCCGGATTCTCGCATGGAAGGCATCCCATGGCTTCTGCGAGCGACACTGCCTTGTCAAAATACGATAGGGCAATGTGCGATTCATCCCTGAGCTGGTTGTAGCCATCCAGATGAAAGGTCAACCCGCCAAATCCCGTGCCATTCTCTCCGAAATGTTGAAGGAAGTCGGAAAGCGCCACAGGATCCTTTTGTTCCATGACCTTCCAGAACGGTGACAGTTCGCCACCCTGGATCACCGTCCAGAGATCATCCCCCGTTCTGGCAATACGCCCCTCCGCCTCATCTTTTGACGCCGCATCAAAAGCCTGCATCAGTCGCCGGGCAATCTCGATATGGCGTTTCCCGGGAACGGCCCGGGTCTTTGAAAGACAAATGTCGGGTTGACCGTGCACCGGCGGATGCTGAACAATGTAACGGCGGCGATCACGCCACCGGTCCTTTTCATGATTTAAAAAATCCCAGTCGCTTTGCGGCAAAGCAATATATCCCCGCCGCATCAGAAGCGCCTTGACCATTTTTGTCGCGTGTTTCTTCACGTTCCGCCGTTTCCTGAAAAGATTGCTTCGGGCCTTTTTATGCCCGCCCGTGCTTCAGCCATTGCCTGAAATGATTTACGCCGTGATAGCCGACCAGCGCACCGAACCTGAGCCATACACCCGCACGGACCATCCAGAATAAAATGCCGGGATACTGATGATGAAAAAACTTTTCGTAGAAACGGATCATCCCTTTGTGTTTATGCCACTCCACGAAAATCGGACGGTTTTGGCTGCATACGCGAAAGGCATGAAAAACACGAGCCGAAGGAACAAACATGACCTTTCGTCCCTTCTTGCGAAAACGCATACACAAGTCCAGGTCCTCGCAATGTAAAAAGTACGCTTCATCCCATAACCCGATATCGTCAATGGCTTCACGATTCACCATCATACAGGCCCCGGAAATCGCTTCCACGGTTTCAGGACCGGCCGGCAGGGGAAGATGACGTAAATCAAAGTCGTCAAACAGCTTCGGCCAGCGGTTGTAAAAACGACGCAGACCAAATGCACGGACAAAGGATCTCCAGGGAGTCGGCACGGACCGCCGTCCACCCCCCTGCTCCGTTCCATCTGCATTGAGGAGCAAACCACCCACCATGCCCACAGAGTCGTCCGACTCTAAAACCTTCCGCATTTCAGAAACCGCATTGGACTCCAGAATACAATCGGGATTGAGAAATAAAAGTTGATTTCCCTTTGCCTGCCGAATACCCTGATTGCAGGCAGAAGCAAACCCTTTATTTACCAGATTGCGAACAATGATCAGCCGAGGCTCGTTTTTAAAAAAGGATATCAATTGATCCAGACTGCTGTCCGTGGATGCATTATCAATCACCAGCGCTTCATCAACCTGATGTAAGACACTCTTTATGCAATCCTTGAGAAAGGAGCCGGAATTGTAATTAATGACAATGACGGAAATCAACGTTTAAGCCTCACGATACTGGCCTGTCCTGCCCAGCAGGCCGTGCCAGATCCCCAGCGTCATCATTCGGCAGTGTTCAATGCGCGGTCTGGCAAACAGAGAATAAAAAAAATATTTTAAACACATCCGCCAGCCGTTGGCCAGTTTCCAGTTGCCGGGCGTCCAGCGCTCTTTTGTGAGAAGTACGGCATTGCGGAAATGGTAATAGTGCCTCAGGGGGCTGTGCAGAGGAAATTTCATGCCGAACATGATTATCGGATCATATCCAAGGCAATGAGACATCCCCGCATTGCACACACCATAGCACTGATAACCGAATTTGCTGGCCCGCAATCCCCACTCAATGTCCACAAAATCGATAAAAAAGTCTTCACGCATTCCACCCACATGATCCAGCACGGCCATGGGAATGAGACAGCCCGATGAAATCAGGTAATCCACCGGCACTACGGCATCCGGCGCACAACATGAATGGCGCTCAAGCTTCAACCCTCGAATCCGGATAAACGGAGGCGGATTCTCATGGCGGGAATCCACATAGCGGGGTCCAACGGCCCCTGCCGATTTCTCCAGTGCCGCCGATAATAGCGCTTGTACCATACCCGGTTCCGGAATGCTGTCCTGATCCATCAGTAATACAAACCCGGCTTGAATCTGCCGGGCAAATTCTATGCCCCTGTTCTGCGCAAAAGCAATACCCATGTTTTCGTTCAGACGGAAGGCGTTCACTTTCAGCGGCAAATAACGTTCCGGTTTTAGCTTCGTTTCAATCGAAGAACCATTGTCTACAATCACAGCCGCGTCCACCTGTCTGACCAGAGCGTTGAGCAGCCGGTCCAAAACAGCAAGATCGGGCTGATAGATAACGATCACGGCAACGATAACCGAATTCATCTCCAAAACCCCATCAGGTCTTTACCAACCCCCTGCCGCAATAATGATCATCCAGAAGGATTGACGACAAAAACTCTTTTTCGCGCGGGGACATATCCCCCAAAAAAGCATCCATCAGCGCCTGCGCTGTCCGGCATGAAGGTTGAAAATCCGGCAGCAATTTCCGGCGGACCTGTCGGGCCTCAGCTGCGAAATCCATCGCGCCTTGCTGCAAAGACTGTCTCGTGTCACAGCACTCCATTTCATCAGGATGGATATCAGCATAGCAGCCCCGGACATGTCCTGAATCGTCAGTATCATAGAATTCAAGCTGAGGCTCATTGCTGCTCAACAGCTTCTCCACTTCAAAACTGTATCTGTACATCAACGGCGCGTTGGACGATTGTCTGACATTTTCAAGGAAACAGCCGCGGATCAAAACACCGTGGGCCTCCGATCGGGCATTCGCCCGTTCATCTGTCATGATGTAATATCCATCGATTTTTTTATTTAATAACACATTCAAATATCCCTGAACAGATCCGCCATAGCCAATATCTACCACTGCACATTTTTCACTGGAGGTCAAACCTTTGTCCTGCAAATACTGCATGAGGCCTGCACGTTCCCTGCGGGCCTGGGCAATAATCTCCGGCTGAAGCATCTGAAACAAAGGAATTAAGTGCTTGATCTGACGGTCATCCACCCTCACCTCGGACTCCCGTCCCCATCCCAGGCTGCTGCGGACGGCTTTCCAGCGATCGTCATCAAGGCGAAGGCCAAAGCGTGTGAACAGAAAATGCTCCAGCGTGTTTGGAAAATAAATCATGCGGGCGATTTCCAGAATGTCCTCAAATTTTTCAATCGCCGAAACACCCGCAGCCCGCCTGGATACCACGAGATATTCGGAAACGGGTACATCCACATCGCTGTCCACCCATTTATCGTACACCTCCCGGATGAGCTTTCCCTCTCTGGACAGGAAATACAGCCTCTCCACACCATCGTTTTTCGCATTTTGTAAAAGCCACTGAGCAAAACTCACCAGCAGAGGGCCGACAAGACTGTATCCCAGATGATAGGGGGTTACCGGCACCAGGGATGCGGGATCATACCCGGGAAATCCGACAGGATCAAAATTCCTGCGCACGACCAGACCGAGAGTTAGTTCTTCATCAATATTTCCGCGTCCCTCGTGATCAGTAATCAGTCCCGAGAACCTGGGAAGACCCCGCGCGAGCTCGACAGGCCTGATCACATGAAGAAAAGATGCGCCCATATCAGCGGGAATCTGCAGATCTGAACGCTCATTGTCTCCGATCATCATCAGTTGGCCGGGCTCGATACCGTAATGATCCAGCATCTGTTTATACAGCGCACCGTCCGTGTCTTTGCGCAACCCAACTTCATTGGAAAGGAATAAGCTGTTCCATCCTTCAATGCCGTGTTCATGAAGAATCTTTTCTATGACAGACCGCGGCAAAAACATGTCTGTAATCAGCGCAATTTTTTTCCCGGCAGCCAGAGTATCCAGGTACAACTGCACTACTTCTTTCCGCGGTGCAAGGCTCTCCTGCTCGGCAAGTTCCTCTTCCCGCCTCAGTCTCGCCATGTTTTCCGCATCCAGGCCGGTCCACTCTGCGAGCCGCGTATAGATTTCATCCAGGCTGACGTCCTCGCCTTTTGCATCCCGCGCATCCCGTTCAGCCACGGCCCGATATTCCAGGTAAAGACGTCCGGCCTCACCCGCTACGCGCCTGGCCACAATCTTTTTAATGGATTCCGGATCCAGCAGGGGACGGCTTAAAAGCGTGTCAAAGATGTCAAAACCAATCAATTTGCTGTCAGCGTAACGGATCTGCCGCAGCACAGATTCATAAGAACGACTCATGTATCGGTCCAGCCGCCATGCCGACCAGCCCGGATTTTCTTCGTCCTGAAGGATGCCGGGGGGCATTCCCTGCTTCAATGAACTGAATACAAACAAACGTTCAATACAGTGCGCCAGTGTCCCGTCTGTCTGTCCTGATTCTTCCGGAAAATCGTCTTCCGTGATACCCGCCTGAAAGAGAGGCACCAATGCATCACCACGCGCCCAGAACATGGAGCCTGAGGCAACATCAAAATAACCGCGGGGAATCCTCGTAATCCCCAGCCTCGGACACCAGATTTCAGCAAGCCCGCGGTTGGCCAGCCAGGTGTTTGCCATACACGGCAAATCGATAAAGTTCTGCGGATAGACAATTCCCCGTGGATTTTCACCCTGCATCAACGTGAAAATCCGGCGGACACGGTCTTTGCTCCCGAGCAGGGCATTGCAGAGATATTCTCGCCATCCATCCGTCGCGCCTTTATTGTAAAGCGATTTTTTCCCGTGCAAATGGGCGATATAATCATAGCCAGCCAGGACTGTTCCGAAAGCGCAGAAAAACGGTGCGATGTCGCGTCCCCGATTGCGGACAACCTTGATGATCACCTCCCCGCAACCGGGACAACCGTCAAACTTTTGCTTTGCGATGTCGGCCGCCTCCCGACTGGATACAGAAACAAACAAGTCGTAAGGAAACGGCATATTTTTCAGACGCGCGGCAAATTCCGGAATTAAATCGGGATAGAAAATATGAAGGTGAACAGCAACACGCCCTCCGGCCTCTTTCGCCGGCGGCACAAGATTCAGGTCTGTCAACCGCCCAAAACAATTAGAGCCAGAAGGAGAACTCTCCATTTTGTTTTTCCAGTTTTCATAATGCGGCATCCCCCTGAAGATCAACGGAACATTACGGTATGACCACCGAAGAATCCTGTTTCGATAGCGCGGCGGAATCGCCTGATAAAATTTCTTGCCAATCCGATACAGGTCATGCTGCAGGCCAGACACCGGAACCTGACCCGTTTGAGCGCTATAAGGTTGCCGCGCTCTTTTTAACCGGTCTCCAATCGAACGCAACGGACGGGTGATCATCCAACTAGTCGATTGGTAAATGGAATCAATTTCCCACTGATATTCACCGATCCGCCTGTGATAAACAGCAAGCTGCTTTTCACGATGGGCAAGCTGTCTCTCACGATCAGCAATCTGCCTGTTACATTCATCGATCTGTCTGTTACATTCATCGATCTGTCTGATAGATTCGTTTACCTGTCTGTTACGCTCCAATAATACCTGCTCCCGTTGGTCCAGAATTTTTTTCAGCTCCTCATGTTCATAGTGCTCCATCTGACGGTCCCCGAGCGCGGCAAAATATTGTTTGAATATCTGCTTTTCATCGGTGCTTAACTGAAGCCATGCGCATTTCTTTTCATCCGGCACATTGTTAAGCTGCAGCACGCCAAGTCCGTTTGAGTGCGTAAATTCAAGGCTGGACGGATATTGCTCCTTCAGTTCATTCCAGAGTTTCCATACGCCAAAATCGGATTCGCGAACCTGCGTATCGTGAAATAAAACAAGGGCGCCCGGCGCCAGCTTCGGGAACCAGGTCTCAAAATCATGGCTCACGGCTTCGTAAGTATGCAGACCATCAATGTGCAACAGATCGATGGATTGATCTGCAAAAGAACGGACAGCATCGTCAAAGGTCATCCTTAACAGAGTCGAAAATCCGGCATAGTGTTCCTGATTATGCGCGTTCACCCTGGTGAATATTTCTTCATCATACTGGCCGGCATGTGCATCGCCCTGCCATGTATCCACAGCGTAGCATTTTGTTGCAATTCCCCCCTCCAGCACCGACTGGCAAAACGAAAAATAGGAATTCCCGCTATGCGTCCCCAGCTCAACAAATATTTTTGGAACCCGATCCCGGATAACCCAGGCCGCAAACGGCAGGTGTCCAATCCACGCATTTGGGAATTGAAGAGACAGCGGTGTAAATGATGCTGAAGGAATTAACCTCTTTGTGTTCATATTACCAAAACCATTGTTTTGAAACACCTTTATATAGCATTGCTAAAATAGCATCCTCTTTACAAAACGGGCAATAGCGGGTGAAGCGGTCAGCCCCGGTGATTCTATGCCGACAAGATTGACAAATCCGGGAGCATCCTGGCAAATAATAAAATCAGCAACGGGATCACCGGGACCCTGAAGCTTCGGACGAATACCTGCCATGTCGGGATAAACATTTTCCGGTTTCAGAATGGGCAAATATTTTCGGGCAAGCTCATAAAAAAGAGGAGCTTTTTCAGACGCCACACCGTAATCTTCAATCCGCTCGATGTAAGTCGCGTCCGGCCCCAGCTTCATTCGCCCATTCAAGTCCATGGTCAGATGTACCCCCAGTCCAACATGGTTTTTTGCCGGAGCCGGATAAATCAGTCTGTTCACCAATCCCGTTTTAACTCCGGAAATAGCGCAGTAATCCCCCTTGCAGTAATGAAGGTGATATGCACTTCCCATCATCCCGGCAATCATATCGGAGGACAGTCCGGCAGCGTTGATGACGATTGTGGAAAGAAAATCAAAGTCCCGGTCTGTATCGTTTTTGGCAAATATTCGCCAGTTGCCTGATTCTCTCTCGATGCCCGTTACCGATGTGCGGCATACCAGTCTGGCCCCGTTGTTTTGTGCCTGTGTCAGAAAATATTCCATCAGATGATGAGAACTGATGATGCCGGTTTCCGGTGAGAATAATGCGACCAGGGCCTTCACATGAGGTTCCATCTGAGCCACCTGCTGCCTGCCGAGAAGGAAAAGGGATGTCACGCCATTATGACGTCCTGTCCATTCGAGCTTTTCAATCCCGTCATTTTCTTCGGGGCTTGTCGCGACGATCAACTTGCCTGTCTTTTGATGGGGAATACCGTTTTGCGTGGCAATTTCATACAGCAAATGCCGGCCTTCCACGCAAAGCCCCGCTTTCAGCGATCCCTCCGGATAATAAATGCCGGCGTGAATGACTTCGCTGTTGCGGGAACTGATTCCACCGCCATACGAAACATTTTTTTCGAGGATAAAGACATTCAGGTCCGGCCTTGCCAACTGCGCGGCGATGGCCAGGCCAATAACGCCCGCTCCGATAATGGCTACATCGATTTTTTCCACGATAGATTTATTTTTCTTTTTTCGATTCACCAATTCGCGAAATGAGCCAATGTCCGGCAACCTTCAATGGATGCGTCTTTGGTGGCGAATTCCGTGCGGAAATATTGTTGAGCTGGCAACGCGCCTCATCAAGCATTAATTTCGCGCAGGTAAGTTCTTCCCGGGCAAAAGCCAGGTTTGTCCATGGATTAATCGTCTGATCCAGAATAAAGGAAGATTCCTGAGATTGTGCTATTCCTGTCACGACCTGTTCCTCGACACCGCCGACAATACGACGGCCCAAAGCATTTGCGGATGTTGATGCTTTTCGTATAATGCATGAAGAATCCGTAAATTTGATGGAATGCAGATCCGCAAGCGCGTCTTCTTCAATCATACATTGATATCTCAAAAAATAGCTGTGGAGAAAATCGGTGCGCATTCGGGGGACTCCCCAGTGGTCGTAATTCAGAATATCTATCAAACGATCAATAAAGATCACCGCAGAGAAAGGATCAAACAACGCTTTTTCAAGACCTTCCCCATAGCCATGATAGATGTCCCGGATCATCATTATCCCATCATTGGCCAGAACGGGAAAATACATGGCGAACGTCCTGATCATGTCGCCCGAATCGCGGGAACCTTGATCGACAATGATATCGAACTGGGGGCTGCAACGTGTAATCTGACGGAAAACTTGCGGTGATTTTGCATCGCCGGCAATCACTTCAATTCGTGGATCATTAAAGTTCATGCATGCGCGGTCAGAATGGATTCCGCAACCGATCAGGGTCTGATGATTCTTGAAGTACGTTGACCAGTTTTTCAGGGAAGTACCTTCATCGGTCCCGATTTCCAGCAGGCATAAGGGTTTTTCCCGGTATTCCCCGAAGAGATGCTCGCATGCCACATTTTCATATTTCCCTTCAACGGACGCTTTTCGAACCACGCACACGGAATTCAGGAATTCAACAGACTGGATCTTCGAAAGGCACTCTTCATCAATCCGGCAGTCATATTTCCAGAAAAACCCGCGAAGGTTATCTGCCCGTACTTTGGGAGTGACCCATTTATCATAGTTGAGGATGTCGGCAAGTCGTTTGAAAAAAACAACGGCTGAAAAGGGATTGTCAAGACCGCCCTCAAAACTTTCCCAGTAACTGCAGTGCATATCTTCGACAATATAGATGCCGCCGGACGCTAAAAGCGGAAAATACAAACAGAATGCCTTGATCATGTCGCTCGACCGGTGAGAACCGTCATCAATGATGATATCAAAAAGGGGCGTACGCCGGGCAATCCGGTCACGGGTTTCAGGTGCGCCGGCATCGCCGATAACAACGTTAATGCGTGGATCTTCATAACAAAGATAGGCACAGTCAGGATTCATGTCACAGCCAATCAAAGTTTGATAATTTTTAAAGTACTTTGACCAGATCTCCAACGAACCTCCGTTCTGAATGCCGATTTCCAGCAGGTTCACCGGTTCATCGCGGTATGGATCAAGCAGGCGGTCATATTCCGTCAGATACAGAAACCACTTGTCGGACACTTTCCCTTTATGTTCAGCATACAACTGATGGAGCGTTCTACCTGTCATCGATCACCCCCATTTCGATGCGCTCAAAAGAAATTCCCATAAGGCCATAGCGGACCTTACTGGAAGAGACATTGATGATGAGCGCGTCGTGCAGCCAATAGTGCTGGATATTATTAAACAGATCACCGTCAGCAACGGAAGCCATCACGGCATATTGTCCGTTGGGAAGCATAGGCAGCCGAAACTCGAAGATTCCTTCAAACATCCTGCCGGCCTCTATCGAAGTCGGCACCCGCTTTGTAAAAGACAGCGTGTTTTCACCGAATAAATTCTGTCCCAGACGGTCGCGCACCAGAAATCCCAGAATCGGGTTTTTCAGCGCCACATTTGCCCTGGCGCGCACCGTCATGCGCACACGTTCGCCGCCCTCAAATACTCCTTCCGGACCTGGGGTAAGCGATGAAAGGGAAACGGAAAGAAGATCCGCCCGACCGGTTTTCCAGCCATTAGACAATTGGATGTTGTTGTATACAGAGGCGACCGCACCATAATCGATAGCCTGCGGCTCTTCCCCGTCAACGGGTGCCTCCTGAGGGCATCCTTCCTCCTTTGCAAAACCTGATGCAAGCGCTGTTAATTGCACTTCATCCCCGTATATCTGTTGATTTGTATATTGAATATAGGCTTCACAAATACTTTTCGCCTTGCCGTATCTTTCGATACGGCCGTCTTTGAGCCAGATGCCGGACTTGCATAGATTCTGCACCGCACTGATGTCATGGCTGACAAACAGCAGCGTGCCCTGCTGCTGAAAACTGCGGATAAACCGCATGCATTTCTGAGTGAACACGGCATCACCAACGGCCAGCGCTTCATCGATCACCAGAATGTCCGCATCCACATGCGCAATGACCGCAAATGCCAGCCGAACAAACATGCCGCTGGAGTAAGTCTTGACAGGCTGTTCGATGAATGAGCCGATATCGGCAAAGGACACAATGTCATCGAAACGATCGTCAATTTCACTTTTGCCCAATCCCCACAACGCGGCGTTCATGTACACATTTTCGCGGCCGGTGAATTCCGGGTTGAAACCGGAGCCAAGCTCGAGCAGGGCGGCAACGCGCCCTTTTGTCTCAATGTTTCCATCCGTGGGGTTCAGCGTGCCGCAGATGATCTGCAGTAGGGTGGATTTTCCAGAACCGTTGTTTCCGACAATACCGAGCGTCTCGCCTTTGCGGACCTCAAAAGAAACGTCCTTCAACGCCCAGAATTCCCGAAAATACTGTCCGGGCTGCCGCCTGATCAATTTCTGCAAACGGGGATAGATGGACGCCTTGAGCCGGTCATTGGGCTTATCGTATATCTGGTAACATTTGCTAAGATTGCTGACTTTTACAACAATATCCTCAGATGACATCAGCAAATCCTTTTCTGGTCTTCTGAAACCATGCAAAACCGGCCCACGCAATCAACAACCCGATGGCGGTCATGAAACACCAGTTTGCCGGATCGGGCAGAATCCCCAGCACCAGAACATTTCTTCCCTCTTCGATGATCTCGGCAAGCGGATTGAGCGCCAGCCAGGTTCGATAAGGCTCCGGAAGCCCGCTGATCGGAAAAAAGACGCCGGAAATAAATAACAACACCGTTGTAAAGATACCGGTAACCTGTCCGATGTCGCGGATAAAAACGCCCAGCGATGAAAGAAGCCAGGCAAACCCGATGGTTGCAAAGGCAAGCGGAAGCAAAACAACAGGCAACAGCAGCGCCGTAAGAGGGATATGGCCCATATAAATCAGCTGTACGATAATCAGAACCAGAAGGCTGACGGCGGCATGAAAAAGTGCGGAGCCAAACGCGACATAAGACAATATATCCAGGGGAAAGACGACTTTCTTCACGTAATTGACATTGGAAAGGATGAGCCCCGGAGCCCGGTTGACGCAATCGGCAAATAATCCATGAATAATCATCCCGATAAAAAGCATAATTGCGAAATCTATTTTACTTTCCTGCGGGGCAATCCCCCAGCGCGCTTCAAATACGACAGAAAACACAAACGTGTAAATAATCAGCATGAGCAGGGGATTAAAGAACGACCACGTGATCCCCATGATTGAACCCCGATAGCGCCCGACAACTTCACGTTTTGTGAGGGTGTAAATCAGACTTCTGTTGCGCCAGAAAACGGCGGCCATTTCCTTGGGGGAGATTGAAAAGTGCTGCATCTGCCTCACTGTCCTTAAAAACTTTTAAGACCGTACCAAAACTGCCCAGCATACTCCCTGAAAATCAGTGTGTTTTTCAAAAGATACTGGGATTGCGGAATAAACCGGACAGCAGCCGTCCCGGCAGGTGAAGCGTATAGAAAACCTGCCGGCAGGGGCTGAACATTTTTAAAATATTTTCTGAATTGAGCTTCGCTTCTTTTCATGTGCCAGGCCGAGGTCACCAGGCCGAGCCTGACGTCTTTGTCCGGAAACATTTTACTGAGCTCTACGGCATGTTCATACGTGTTGCGCGATTTGGCCTCAAGGCGGATTTTATGGCCGGGAACCCCGAGTGATTCGGCCATTTGCGCCATCAGCTCCGCCCCGGAAACCCTGCTTTGGTCCCTGCCGGAACAAACCAGGTATTTGGCGCGGCTTTGCTTGTACATCCGAACGGCATGCACCAGCCTGACCGTGGTGGTCTCCCCGGGAAATGTGTCGGCAACCGACTGGATATCATAATTGGTACCGCTCAATACCGCGATGACATCCACATTGGCTTTTTCATCGACGTGGAGATTTTTTATATAGTTTTTCTCCAGTTGGTAGCTCAAATAGCCGGATACAGGCTGGATACTGAATCCATACAATAAAACAATGATGAAAAACAAAAACAAGCCGCCTGCCTTTTGTTTTTCGAAGAATGATGACCTCAAAAACGAGATGAGCAGAAAAACAAAAATGATGAAAACGGGATCAATGAAGGATTTCAACACATCATACATTTGTGACACATTTACCCCTTTGCTTTTTGATGATACAGCTCCGCTCTTTCAGTTACACGCATGCCTTCTTGCGCGGCCTGAATAAATGTAATTGTTTATAAAACAACCTCAATATTGTCAAATATTTATTCGCGAAACCTCGGTTAAAAAACGAAGTGAGTAATCAGAACGCCTCCCGTTTGAGAAAAGAGAAATGCCACTTTAGGATCTGTAAATATGTAAATAATTTCTGACGGAGACCTGCCGCCATGCCCAGCGTGAAAATTACACCGATACCGTTGAGCAGCGTATCCCCCAGCAGCCTGAAAAAAATGATCCCTGCCGCCACCCGGAAATAAACCCCGTCATGCCACTTGCGAAGAAACTGGTAGCGGGATCGGTAAAACTCTATACGCGAACGCACATTCCGACCGATGCTCTGTCCCTGAAGATGATAAATCATTGCGTCCGGAACCTGATAAACCCGCCAGCCGGCGCTCTTCATCGCGTATGCCAGGTCTGTCTCTTCAAAGAAAAAAAAGTAACGCTCATCAAAGACGGCAACATCATCAAGCGCCTTTTTACGGATCAGCATGCACGCACCGATGGCTGAATCCACTTCCAGCGGCACGGTATGTTCATACCTTTTACTGGGATATTTTGCGGGGAAAAGATATTCGAGAAGCGACGTATTGCCGGCAAGGGTCAACCATGTCGGAAACGCGGCGACGGAATTCTGTTTGCTTCCGTCGGCATTGAGCAGCTGGCCGCAGACAATCGCGGCGTCGGGGGTAGCTTCCGCAAAGGCCCATAATTTTCGGGCTGCACCGTTCGTCAGGACGGCGTCCGTATTGATAAGCAGGGCGTACTTACCTTTCATCACGGCGAAACCCTGATTGTTGGCGGCGCCGAATCCGCGGTTTTCCCTGTTGGCAATCATCCTGACCTGCGGATATTTTTCGGCCAGCATTCCGGTCGATCCGTCCGTGGACGCGTTATCCACAACGATTATTTCATAGGTCAGTGATTCTGCTGTTTTGATGATGGAGTCCAGGCAGTTCTGCAGAAGGTCTCTGGTGTTCCAGTTGACAATAATGAAAGAGATATCCATTTCACATCACTTCTGGGGCAGGCTTTTTTCCCATCTTTTGGCATGTTTTAAAAAAACATACTCCGCGGAATTCACCGCAATGACCAATCCGGGAACACCATCCAGAAAACCGAGTTTCCAGAAATAACATTCGAGAAATTTTCCAAAGGCGTGAACAAACCCCGCTGTGACAAACCAGCCTCCCCGGGGTTGTCCCTGGCCCGCATAAATTTCCGAAAAGCTGTTCATCGTAACCACCTGATCGGAGATTCCCCGATAGACATAGTGCAGCATGGGATTTTTCAGATGCTTTATCCCGCCCTCCACGACAAGTTTGTCATGGGGATTCACCCCCTGCCACTTTCCCGTGCCCCGGCGAACCAGGCGCACTTTGCGGTCCGGATACCAGCCGCCGTGCCTGATCCAGCGCCCCAGATAGCTCGATAATCGGGGCATGGAAAAACCGCTGATATCCGTCCCTGCGACAGACACCGCCTGGCACATTTCCGTCGCCAGTTCAGCCGGAATTTCCTCGTCCGCATCAAGGCAGAGAATCCACTCGTGGTTTGCGGCCTCCAGGGCAAATTGTTTCTGGGCAACATATCCCGGCCAGGCATTCTTTATCACCCGGGCGCCCGCCTTCCGGCAGATGTCCTGCGTGCCGTCGGTACTGCCGGAGTC
This sequence comes from uncultured Smithella sp., assembly GCA_964394715.1. Lineage (GTDB taxonomy): Bacteria > Desulfobacterota > Syntrophia > Syntrophales > Smithellaceae > UBA8904. The sequence goes on along the minus strand of CAYMYR010000023.1, from coordinate 19,732 downwards.
CACAACAACGATCTCGTCGGCAAAGCTCAGGCTTTTGAGCAGGTTCCCGATTCGATCGGCTTCATCCTGGGCAATAATCGCCACACTGATCTTCGGTTTTTCCAAGGTAATCTTCTTTATTTGTCAGGTTACATCATCCGGCTGTGACTTTTCCAGCCCCGCCAAATTTCATTTTGACCATTTCCAGTTTTGCAGAATCAGCCCGGCCGCGGCCGCATGCCCCTCCGGCGACCAGTGATCATCGTAATCCAGATAAAATTTCCGTCCGTCCGGTGTTCTCCGGGCAAAACTTTCAAAATCAATAACCGTTACATCCCGGTGAGCCAGGCCGTACTCCCGCAAGACCCACCTTCGATTGTCCGCCTGATCTTTCCTGTACAAAATAGATTTATCAGACGTGTCAATAATGTAAAGGGGGCTTTCCCCGATGCCTTTACGCAGGCGCTCAAGACAGTAAAACAGGAACTCCCTGCGCTCCCGATCAAAAGTCGATTCAGCGGGCGGGTCCATGGGAGGAGGAAAACTGTATCCCGCAGGCGCCTTGTCTATGGTCAGCGATTCCTTGATTCTTTTGCTGAATATAGGCCTGATGATACGGGCATGATAGGCGTGCAGATAGGAACCCCTGCGGAATTTGTCCCATGACCAGTAACCGGGCTGCTGCCTTGCCACCATGGCGATGAACTCTTTTTCATCGTCAGGCCCGGGATGATATTCGATATCAAAAATGCCGGGTGCCGTTTTTTTCATGCCGCCCAGCAGGTCGTTCGGACAGAATACATAGACGACCGCAACCGGCTTCAGCAGGCCTCTGTATAATTCAAACGATCGGACAATCAGGTCAATGTCCCACGCGGGCATCGCGAGGTTGATCACCTGATAGGCGGCGTCCTTCTTCTGCAATTCTTTTTCCAGAATCCTGCCGACGGTCTGATCCCACTGGACGCCCCAGCCAAAAGCGAAGGAATCGCCAAGAACGACGACATTTTTTCTGCCCGGTGACAAATCCCAGTCCGGTCCGCGAAAACCCTGGTTATTGGTATCCACATCATAGTCGAGCTGCCCCGGATAAACCTGTTTCACGCCGCGCAGATTCTTCTTGAGCGTGTAGTGAAGTTGAGGGTGAAACTGCCCGTAAAGCCCGACGATCACAGGACGCCTCACCTGATAGACGGCTTCTTCAATCGTCTTGATTTTCAGAAACGGCAGAAAGACCTCCACCAGCACCAAAACAATGCCAAGGGAAAAAATCAGAAGCAGAATATTGGCTGCGTAACGTTTTAAAAAATTTTTCAAAGAACCCTTCATAGACCTTTCGTCTCTGCATTAAAATAGCGTGTAGATCAGGGGAGCAACTACCGATCCTTCCGCCAGAACCAGTAATGTCCCGATAATCAGCAGGAACAACAGGATCGGAAGAAGCCACCACTTTTTCCGTACTTTCAGGTAAGACCATAATTCTTGCAAGATTGACAATTTTCCCATTGCTTCAACATCCTTTAAAAATTTACTTTTTCAGAACTGTCTTTCGCAGTCTGATTTCCCGGATTGGGCATGGTCCCGCCTGATCCAGTAGCTTTGAGCAGCCTTGTCCATTTTCAGGTCCAGAAATTTTTTCCCCGCGAGGCGGCCCGCAAGTCCAATGGGCGTGACCATTCCATAAAAAACGACCGCCACGATGATTCTGCTCATGACAAATCCCATGACCACAGCCATGGCCATCCAGGCCCTCTGAAGCGGCCTTAACACAACCGGCCCGACAAAAGCCAGCACGGCAAAAACACCCGCCAGGATAAAACCGCCTACGGCATAAGTCTGCTGCTGTTTCCACAGCAGGTATAGCGATCCCAGGAAAAGAACCGTACCCATGAACAGTCCGAACTTTTTCAGATCTGCTTTTTCACTTTTGATGTTTCTGATTTCTTCTATTATCATCGCGCTCAGTCATTCTCAAATTTTTTCTGCCAGTTGATATCCTGCTCCAGCGGCTTCTGATCTTCTTTATTCAACAGGTAATTCCCCATGATGAGGTAATCCATATTCGTCCGCATAAAGCACAGATAGGCATCCTCCGGCGTGCACACAATCGGCTCACCCCGTACATTAAAAGATGTATTGATGATCACGGGGCAATCATTCTTCTGGCCAAATTTTTTAATCATCCGGTAGTAAAGAGGATTGGTTTCCTCCGTCACCGTCTGCACCCTGGCTGAATAATCCACATGGGTCACGGCCGGGATCACGGAACGGACGACATGAAGCTTGTCCAGACCGAAATAAGACTGCTCCTCCTGCGTCATTTTCCTGCGGATACTTTCCTTAACCGGCGCAACAATCAGCATGTAGGGGCTTTCCCGATCGAGATCAAAATAGTCGGAGACTTTTTCTTTCAGAACACTGGGTGCAAAAGGACGAAAACTCTCCCGAAATTTTATTTTCAGGTTCATAATCTCCTGCATCTTCGGCGAACGTGCATCCCCGATGATAGACCGCCCTCCCAGCGCACGTGGCCCAAATTCCATCCTGCCCTGGAACCAACCGATCGTCTTTTGCGAAGCAATCAGGTCCGCAACTTTTTCCGGAATGTCCCCGTCCGGTATTTCTTCAAAGGGAATGCTTCTACCACGAAGATAAAGACCGATTTCATCCCGGCTGAAATCCGGGCCCCAGAAGCTCCCTTTCATAAAATCATTCTGACCGTCTGCGGCCCGCTGATTGTCCAGATACTGGTACCATACAAAAAGAGCCGCCCCGACAGCGCCTCCCGCATCGCCGGCGGCAGGCTGTATCCATATATTTTTAAAGGGCCCTTCCCGAAGGACTCTGCCGTTGCCGACGCAATTGAGCGCGACACCGCCCGCAAGGCAGAGATTTTTCTGCCCCGTTTCGCAGTGTATGTGCTTCGCCATGCGGAGCATCACTTCTTCCGTCACGTCCTGAACAGAGCGGGCCAGATCCATATCCCTCTGCGTGACATCTGATTCAGGCTTCCGGGGAGGACCTCCGAACAGCCTGTTGAATTTAGCATTGGTCATGGTCAGACCGGTGCAGTAATTAAAATAATCCATATTCAGTCTGAAAGACCCGTCCTCTTTGAGATCCATCAATTCCGAAAGGATCAGATCCCGGTATACCGGCCTTCCATACGGCGCCAGTCCCATGACCTTATATTCGCCTGAATTCACTTTGAATCCCGTATAATAAGTAAAAGCGGAATACAAAAGACCCAGGGAGTGTGGAAAATGAAGCTCCGAAAGGATTTGAATCTGATTGTTCCTGCCCAGACCGTAACTCGTCGTGGTCCATTCCCCGACGCCGTCTATGGTCAGAAAAGCCGCTTCCTGAAAAGGAGACGCGAAAAAAGCGGAGGCGGCGTGGGACTCGTGGTGTTCAGGAAAAAGAATCATACCCTGATAATGGATCTGGTCCTTGATCAACTCCTTCATCCACAGTTTCTGCTTGATCCACAAAGGGATCGCCATCATGAAAGAGCGGATGCCGGATGGTGCATAAGCAAGATAAGTTTCCAGAATTCTTTCGAATTTAATAAAAGGCTTATCATAAAAACAGACATAATCCAGTTGATCGCCCTCGATTCCGCCCTGCTTGAGGCAATAATGGACAGCATGACTTGGAAAGGCAAAGTCATGCTTTTTGCGGGTAAAGCGCTCTTCCTGCGCGGCCGCAACAATGGCCCCATCCTTCACCAGACAGGCTGCGCTGTCGTGATAAAATGCTGATATACCTAGAATATTCACTTTATTGTTTTACCCGGCCTTTTTTAACAGTACCTAATGACATTGGGAATCGGCAAAGTACTAAAAAATGATGTGTTTTCTAACATATTTATCCGGTTATTTAAACATGATTTTTTCTCTTATCTGTGTTAGTTCAAACGAAAAACATTTAATAAAGACACAGGTTATGCGAGAAATTGCGGTTGTCATTCCCAAATACGGCCTGGTCGGAGGGGCTGAGCAATTTGCCTCTGAACTGACTGAAAAGATATCCATTGGAGGCCGGAACTCTTTTTGCGTGCTTGCCAACCGGTGGCAGGCAGGTTCCAGCGCCATCCGGTTTCATAAAATCCCGATCATTTCCTTCCCCAAGTTTTTGACAACCATCAGTTTCGCCTGGTTTGCCGGACGCCGGATCCGACAGCAGAATTTTTCGCTGGTACACAGCCATGAAAGAATTTTTTCCGCCGATCTGTTTACCCTGCACGGGATTCCTCACCGGTACTGGGTGCATTCCGTCCGCTGCAAGCGAATGAGCCTCTATGATCTGGCAACAGCCTGGGTGGAAAAAAAGCTGGTTTACGAAGGGAACTGCAGCAGGTTTATCGCCGTTTCCGGGCTGACCAGGGACATTTTTCTGGAGGAATACCCTGTTCATCCGGGCCGTGTCAGGGTAATTCATCCCGGCGTGAATCCTTCTGATTACGCAGGCAAAAGCAAGGGGCGGCATGCCACAAGAAAAGCGTTAAATATCGGCGAGGATGATCCGGTTGCTGTCTTTGCCTCCATGAATTTCGAAATCAAGGGGCTTGACAACATCATCCTGGCCCTCGCAAGATTAAAACAGCAAAATAAAAGCATCAAGTTGATTGTAGCCGGAAAAGGCAACATTAAAAAGTATGAAAAACTGGCGAAAGATGCCCATATATCCGAAAATTTGATATTTACCGGCACCGTCGCCAGGGATAGGTTAATTGATCTTTACCTGGCGGGCGATCTTTACATGATGCTTTCCAGGTTTGATACCTTCGGCATGGTTGTCCTTGAGGCTATGGCGGCGGGCCTCCCCGTGATGATCAGCAACCGTGTGGGGGCAAAGGACCTGGTGGAGGATGAAAAAAACGGCTTTATCATCCCCGACACCTCGGATTACGATCATATCGCCTCCAGGCTTGCCCTGATGCTTGACAAAAAGACCCGCTCTCAAATGTCTGCTGCAGCTAATCAGACGGCTGCAGAAAACACATGGGACAAAGTGGCCAAAAAATATTCGGACCTGTACGATGAGGTTTTTGCGGAAAAACATCGAAAAAACAATAAAGGACTTCCTTAATTCAGCATGAAGATTATCGATCCATCCACCTATAAGCTCCCAGGTCAAGTCCGTAACATTCTGCTGATTCAGCTTGGCGACATTGGCGATGTGGTCTGGACGACTCCGACGATTCGTGCCGCCAAAAGCGCCATTCCCGACGGGAAATTGTCCATTTTAGTTCGGGACGGGTTTGGCAGCCTCCTGGAAGCCGATCCATCCCTTGATCAGGTTTTTGAGACAAAACATTATCCAGGAAATCTTTTCCGCCAGGCAGCCGGGCAGTTAGCTTTTTTAAGAAATATTCGGGCCCGGCATTTTGATCTGGCCATTGACCTGCGACTGGGAGACCGCGGCGCTTTCATGTCGCTCGCCTCGGGGGCGCCGATTCGCGTTACCATGCATCATACGGAAGGATTGCCTTTCTGGAGGCCATTCTGCTTTACACACAGCGTGGTGCCTGTTGGAGATGGGGTAATCAAACACCGCGGCGCAACAGAACATATTCTGCGCATTGTAAGACCCCTCGGCATGGACACACAAGACATCTCTCCCCGACTCTGGGTTTCTGACGCGGTTAAAAGAAGTGTCGGAGAAATTCTATCGAGGGAAAATGCGGACGGCCAAAAACACTGGATCACCATCAATCCTTTTTCCCGCTGGTCCTATAAGGAATGGGGCGACAGCAAGTGGGCCTTCGTCATCAACCGGCTCTGGAAAGACCGGGGCATTCCATCCATAATTATAGGCTCCGCTGAAGAAAGACAGAGGGCGGAAGCCATCATCAGGCACTGCGAAACCCGCGTGGTCAATCTTGCGGGGCAAACAACGCTTGCCGAACTGGCCGGTGTGCTGAGCTTGAGCCGTCTGCATATCGGCGTGGACAGCGCGGCGCCTCATATCGCGGCGGCGACAGGTGTCCCGACAATTACCATTTACGGTCCGTCCTCCTGGTTTGACTGGGCTCCTGTCGGGAAAGACCATCGTGTCATTCTGCCGGAAATGGATTGCGTTCCCTGCCACAAAAAAGGATGTGACGGAAGCGGACAAAGCCGGTGCCTGAATGAACTGACCCCCGAGCAGGTCATCCCTGTCATCTGCGAAGCGCTGGATAGCATGTAAATTATTCTCCCTGACGAATCTAAACTCCGCTACGCCGTTGTGCCTGAAAATCACCGAATCACCGGTTGAAACGCCGGAATGGAATCAAACGCCAATGCAGCCTGCAGAGATCCATCATCCCGACACCATTTGCAGGAGTTCTCCGGCATATCGCGTAGTCGCCCCCCTGGACCCTTCCAACGCCATCCTGGCAAGGCGCGCCTTCCCGACATAAGTTTCCGGCTGACGGATGATGGCCATCAGCGTCCGGGAAAGCTCATCCGCATTCGTCACAACAATGGTATTTCCGCGAACGGCTTCCAGCGCCCACAAAAAATTATCCATATGGGGTCCGTGCATGGTCGGAACACCCCACGCGATGGGCTCAAGAATGTTCTGTCCTCCCAGATCCACAAGACTGCCTCCTACAAAAGCCGCCCGGGCCAATCCGTATAAATCAAAAAGTTCGCCCACCGTATCGACAATCAGGAGATCTGCGTCTTGACGGGGCGCCGTACTCCTCAACATCCATGAAACCTCAAGCCGTTGTGCGAGCTCCGTCAGGCGCTTGACGGACCCTTGATGACGGGGGACCACGATACAAAACAGACCGGGAATTTCCCTGCGGGCCGCCACAACAGTTTTCATCACTTCAGGCTCTTCGCCTTCGCGGATGCTGCCCGCGACAAAAACCGGCCGGGCGCCAGCTCCCAGTTCCGCACGCAAACTCTGGACACGGTCCGGATGAAGTGCCGGCATGGAGTCGAATTTCATGTTGCCGATGATCCGCACATCGGTTACGCCTAATGCTTTGAACCGGCCGGCATGTTCCTGCGCCGTCGCCATGACTCTCACTTTCTTCAACAGGTACGCGATGAATGACTTCACAAACCGGTAGCGCTCGAATGATCCGGCTGAAAGACGTGCGTTGACGAGGGCAACAGGAATGTTCGCCTTCTGAGCTGCCACGTGCAGGTTGGGCCAGATTTCAGTTTCGGAAATGACAAGGGCTTTGGGGGACAGATGCTTCATGTAGCGCCGCATGATCCATCCGACATCAAACGGCAGAGGTAGAACAAGATCCACACTTTCAATACTTGCCGCAGCCTCCCTTCCCGCTTGGGTCATTGCGCTCAGACAGACTACCGTGCGGGGACGGCGGGACTTCACGGCTTCAATCAATCCGGCCAGCGCTCTGATCTCACCCAGCGAAGCACCGTGAAACCAGATCAGGTCTCCTTCGGGAACCTGGGGCAGGTCCAGGGAAAGGCGAAGACGCAGGGTGTTTTTGAAATTGCGATGGTTGCGCACAACCAGGCAAAGCGGCCAGACCAGAAGAAATGCTACAAAGCGGTAGACGAAAAGAATTACGTGCGGCATCGTTCGATAATCCGTACGAGATCCTGCGGGGTATTGATCTCATGAAAGGCCCCCGACGCAATGACCACTTTGATAGGAATGCCGTTTTCCAGCGCCCGGAGCTGTTCGAGGGATTCGCTCAATTCCAGCGGGGATTGCGGTAACCTGTTAAAGCAGTCCAGCGCCTCCCGGCTGAATCCATAAATCCCAACGTGCTTAAGCATTACGGCATGACCGGGCACACGGCAAAAAGGAATGGCTGCGCTTGAAAAATAAAGCGCATAACCTTTCCTGTCCAGTACCACCTTGACCGTGTTGGGATCGGCCGCGTCTTCCGCGGAAGCCCCGGTCGCAATGGTCACCATGGGACAGCCCTGCTTCAGTTCGTTCACCATGTCCGTGAGGGCCGATATGTCAAACAAAACCTGATCGCCCTGAATATTGATAACGGCGTCAGCTCCGATCCCACGAATAGCCTGGGCCACCCGGTCGGTACCGGAGACGCATTCGGTGCTGGTCATTACTGCATGCGCTCCAAAGGATTCTGCTGCCTGCAGGATACGCCCGTCATCGGTGGCAATCAAAACCTCCGAGATGCTCTTGCACAGCAGGGTTTGCTCATAAACGGCCTGAAGCATGGGCTTTCCGCCGATATCGGCAAGGGGTTTCCCGGGATAACGGCTTGAAGCCCAGCGGGCGGGGATAACAGCCAAAACCTTCACATCAATTTATCCTTCATGAAATATTCGGTCGCGGACACCATCCGCTTGATGTATTATCGTAAAACAAAGCAAATGTATTTTTACAATGTTGAGGATTGTCAACACAAAAGGATTATGGTGTCAAGATGAAATCGCCTTTTCCTCCTTGATCTTCAGCAGCATAACTGTTAAAAAAATAAAATCAACCATCTTATGAAGGAAAGGTACTTCATGTTTGAAAAACTGAAGGACTATTTTGATCTTCGCCTGCCGGAAGGAGCGCAGGGAAAAGACAAAATATTTTTTGCTTTAAATGTTCTGATCCCCGCATTGATGGGACTTCACCTCCTGGTGAATCCCCTGCCCCTGAACAGCGTCAATGAGGTGTGTTATTATCTCTCCTGCGCGGCGCTGATCACTCTTCTTCTGTTTAGGAAAACACACTTCTCCCTTCGGACACCGCTTACAATAGGGTTTTCTTTGTTCTTTGCATGGGCAGTCCTGGGCCTCTTCACCACACTCGATTTTTCCAACACGCTGCATGATCTGCGCGGATACCTGCTGGAATACCTGGTCATTTTTTATTTGCTCGTCAATTTTTACAACTCGCGCAACCGGTTCGAGTTTCTTTCCATCATTGTAATTGTCTCCGCGGTGATTTTTTCCGTCGGCGGCATGATTCTGTTCTACTGTATTGAAGGAAATCCCTTCAGCACCAGGTTCGGAGAGTCTTCGTTTCATTTTCAGGAAATGTACACCGGATTTATGTGCTTTACCACCACCTTCGCGGCAATCCTAAGCCTGCGCGGTGTTTTTCATTCCGGATCAATAACAGGACGGATTGCTTATTTCCTCTGCTTCCTGATTCTGTCCACGGCCACAATGCTCAACCAGTCGCGGGGCGCCACCATCGGCTTCTTCGCCGCACTGGCCATCATGTTGTTCCAACGTAAAAAGAAACTCCTCTTGATCCCTGTCACCATCGTGATGATTGTTCTGGTAACCGTTATTTTGCTGCCGGGAATAAAAGACCGATTTGAAGGGGATTTATCAATCACGGCCCTGAGTGTGGATCCCCGCTACAAAATATTTCGTCTTGCCGGGGAAGTCATCAAGGATTATCCGGTTTTCGGAATCGGCTACGGCGGGGAAATATACCGCAACAGCAATCTGGTCAACCTGGAAAAATATAATGAACGGCTGCCCGAAAAATATCAGCAAAAAAATGGCATCGTGAAATCCACGCACAACATGTTTCTTGACGTTACCATACGCACCGGCCTGGTAGGACTAGGATTCTTTCTGCTGATTTTCGTGACAGCCGTCTGGATGCTCTGGGACATCTTCCGGCGGCGCAAAGAAGATTTCTTCCGCTCCTGGTCAATATGTTTGTTTGCCTGTCTTTCTTCTTTTGCCATTTTGGCCCTTTTTGGCGATGCTCTTTACGGAGTTCAGGGAACCGTGCTTTATGTAAACCTGGCAATGATCGGTATTCTCTGGAACCTGTCGCGGGAAAACAAACAACCTTTCTTGCCCGTCTGATGTAACCGTCGAATGATGCGCACAAATGGAATGTGTCGTCTTCAGGCTCCCTTTTTTTCTTGATCTTCAGTATTTTAACTGGTAGGGGATTTTTTCCTGATCCATGATCAAAAAGGTGAATGAATGCTTGATAAGATGAAAGATTATTTTGATCTTCACCTGCCGCCTGATGTGCAGGGAAAGGACAAATTATTTTTTGCTTTAAATACCCTGATCCCCGCGCTGATGGGAATTTACATCTTTATTAATCCCCTGCCCCTGGACAGCATAAGCGAACTTTGTTACTATCTTTCCTGCGTTGCGCTGATCACTCTTCTACTTTTCAGAAAAACGACTTTTACCCTGCGTTCTCCTCTGAGCATAGGGTTGGGATTGTTTTTTTTCTGGGCAGTTCTGGGGCTTTTCACGACACTTGACTTTTCCAACACCCTTCACGATCTGCGCGGTTACCTGCTGGAATACCTGGTCATTTTTTATTTACTTGCCAATTTTTACAACTCTCGCAACCGTCTGGAATTTCTTTCCGACCTTATCATCGCGTCTGCAATGGTCTTCTCCATCGGCGGCCTGATTATCTTCTACGGGATTGAAGGCAATCCTGTCAGTATCAGGTTCGGCATGACGTTTTCGAAAATGTTCACCGGATTCATGTGCTTTACCACCATCTTTGCGGGTACGCTCAGCCTGCGCGGCGTTTACAAGCCGGAATCCAGGCTGCGCCGGGCTTTCTATTTTTTCTGTTTTCTAGTTTTGACCATGGTTACGATGCTCAACCAGTCACGCGGTACCATCATTAGCCTTTGCGTTGCGTTTCTGATCATGTGCATGCACCGGAAAAAGAACATCATTCTAATTGTTGTTGCCGGACTCATGATTGTTCTTACACCCGGGTTCATAGACAGAATCAGTTCAATGGGTTTCACGCAGGATATCCGCTCCAAAATGTTTCGTCTGTCCTGGGAAGTCATTAAGGATCGTCCGATAGCGGGAGTGGGCTATGGCGGTGAAATTTACAGAAACCCGAAGCTGGTCGACCTGGAAAAATACAATGCGGCACTTCCGGAAAAGTATCAGCAAAAGGAAGGCATTACCAACTCCACGCACAACACGTATCTTGATGTGGCCATACGCATGGGCCTGGTGGGGCTGGGCCTTTACCTTTTTATTCTCCTGACGGCCGCGTGGATGCTGTGGGACATCTTCAGGCGGCAAAAAGAGGAGTTTTTCCGCTCCTGGTCCATATGCCTGTTTGCGTGCCTTGCGTCGTTAATGATTCTGCTCTTTTTTGCCGACGCACTGTACGGGGCGCAGGGCATCATTCTTTATATTAATCTGGCCATGATCGGTATTCTGTGGAATCTGGCGCGACAGTGCCGGAGTGTGCCATCGGCGGTAACAGACTCGGCCTGTTGCCCAAACGATATCCCTTTGAGCGGCCATTGAAAGCGTTTTGTCTCATAAATCAAATCAACGCGAAAGATCAGGAATGACAACTGTCTGAGCCGCAGGCGAGTTTTGTCATCACCTTTCGCAAGCTTTAGATTTATTCAAAACGCTTTTAGGCGAGCGAAAAGGATATTTGGGCAACAGTCCGGGTCTGATTGTGCCGCCGTCATGCTTAACCTCTTTCCATAATCATGAAGCCATTGCAGATCGTGTAATGCCGGATAAACCATCCCCGATGTTCCAGCGCAAAATCCACCTTTTCATTAAAAGTTGTATCCAGGTGTTCTTCAATCGCCCGGATGACGCCGCGCTGATTGTCCCATCCCTTGCCGGTACTGCCGTCTTTGCGGACAAATACCTCGCTCATGTTTGTGTCATGAAAAAACACCTTGCAGCGCGAAGTGAGGTAAGGGAACCAGGATCTGATTTCCGCCACGGTGTGATCATAAAGATGACTTGTATCAATAAACAAAATATCTATCGCGGGTTCGAATCCCCGCCTGCGGCACCAATCGGGAAATTCCGCCGCAAAAGATATGTCATCTGATTGGACAAAAATCCTGTCTTTAAACGACGAAACCTCTGCCCGGTCATCGATATCCACGCTGACCAGTTTTGCACTCCACAGGTTTGCAACCCGCTCCAGTACAAACGTTGATTCGCCATCGCCCACTCCCAGCTCCACGATCAGTTTTGATTCGATATTGAGGCTTTCTGTAAAAAGCATTGCCAGGTGATCACTGATGTCTGTCTTCCGGACCATTGCCCGGTTTTGAATGTCTCCCAGATACCTCTTGAGTGCCTTGCCGCTTATTTTTTCCTTCAAACCCATGAATTTACCTTCTCCTAATCATTCGCCATGTTCTGTTCATACGACAAATGGATATTATGGGCAAACTGTTTCAGCAATTTGGGATAATCCGCTATGGTTTTGTTTTTCAACGGATCGTAAATTTTTATATAGGAATCCAGCCGGGGCCATTTTTCATCCCAGAGCTGACGGACATGCTTTGACCAGCAGCCGTCAAGATAGCCTTCAAAGCTTTTTTCGCGAGCCTTACTTTTTTCCGTCACTTTGTGATAATGCCACACAAAAGAATCCATGCTGACGGCCGTACACCCGCCTGCCATAAAGCAGCGCAGCGAAAAATCGTTGTTTTCATAGCAGGCCTTCCATCTTTCATCGAAATAACCGATTTTTTCGAAAATTTCCCGCCGCCAGAACATCACATTGAGCTCGGAGGCCACCACCCTCAAATAGGATTTTGGGGACCTGGCCAAAAGGCTGTCCAGCAGGGATGATTTCTCTTTCTGAAGACTTTCCAGCCGGACATGGTCCGCGCCAAAAGGTTCCGACGGCTGCCAGCATTGATATTCCAGGTCGCTTTTATCAGTAAATGGGGTGGCCTGATAAATCTCCTCAATCTGTACTTTGCTGAACAAATCTTCGTCCATTCCCGATGTGATGATGACATCCGATGTGATCAAACCAAGAACCGGCGACTTGCATGCCCTGGCCATCCTGTTGATTGCCCCGCTGATGCCAATGTTGCGATCCAGCAGAATCAGCGAAAATGGATAACGGGACTGTTTTTCCAAGAGCCAGGCACGGTGGCTCGGAACGGACCCCTGGTCCAGTAAAAAGACTTCGCTGGAGAGTATTTTGCTTTTTCTTTCGTAAAAAGTGTCAATCGTTGTTTCCAGAATCTCAGCGGCACAGGGTTCACCTTCCGGGTTATAATTCAATATAAGATAGGAAATGTCCGGTATCATCACGTTCCTCGTGAATTATCTCAAGTTTTTATGGATAGAATCCAATTCAACAAAGTATCTTTATATATGAAAATCACAAAGATACGCAATAAGCAAATCATTTGAGAAA
>CAYMYR010000023.1:0-6552 GCA_964394715.1 uncultured Smithella sp. | reverse complement strand
GTATCTTTATATATGAAAATCACAAAGATACGCAATAAGCAAATCATTTGAGAAAAAATCTTAAAAAGATTGACAGGCAAAGACGTTCGCTATAGGATTCCGTATCATCACAAAACAATGAGGATTCTACATAAGAAATGCGCGATTCAGTTAAAGACTTTGTCATCACGGCCGCTCAAATCTTTAACCTGCCGGAACCCATTTACGAATTCGGGTCCTACCTGGTTCCGGGACAGGTTGAAACGGCCAATCTGCGTCATTTCTTTCCGGGCAAAGAATATGTCGGCTGCGACATGCGGGAAGGACCCGGAGTCGATCTCATATTAAATCTGCATGACATCGCACTCGAAGACAATACGGCCGGCACCGTCCTTTGCCTGGACACCCTCGAACATGTGGAACACCCCTACAGGGCCATAGAAGAAATTCACCGGATCTTAAAACCGAACGGAATGGTGATCATCAGTTCCGTCATGAATTATCCCATACACGATTTTCCCTGCGACTACTGGAGGTTTACGCCGGAAGCGTTCCGGTCCATATTGAAGCCCTTTCCGAATGTCTACATAAACTATGCAGGCGAAGAAAATTTCCCGCACACGGTTGTCGGCATCGGCTGCAAAGGGGCAGGCATTCATTTTGAGGATTTTAAAGCAGCTGGAATTGACTGGCGGCAAAGATGGACAGAACCTGAATCACCCCAAAATTTTACAGGCAAACTCAAAAGAGAAACCAGGAGAGTTTATCACCAGGTTTCAAATCTTTTGAAAAATGAATAAAAAACTGCCGTGAAGACCTCTTCATGGAACCCTACCCGTTTTTCCGAAACAGAAAATTGACCTTGCCTTCCGTATCGCCGTTTTTTACCCATTTGCGTACCTGATCTTCAGGAACTAAATCTTCCCCCTCAGGCATCATGTCATAGGCCAAGTATCCCTTTGACCAAAACAGTTCGAAGACTTTGATAAAATTCTCATTGACACCGCCGGGGAAATTTCCGGTAAGGCCTGTTTCCATCATCCACACCGGCGCGGGCAGACACGAAAGCATCATTTCCGCACCCTGAAGGACGCTGTATTCTACACCTTCAACATCAATCTTAATGACCACTCTCAAGCCGGAAAAACGGTTTGCCGCAATAATGTCCAGTGTGCTCAACGGAACAATGCGTTTTTTGGTGGATATCCCCGCCCAGTCCTTAATGAAGGACGCGGCCGTGCCCACGCCATAAAGAACGGCCAGGCCCGGTTTGTTCGACAGTCCCAGGGGGAAAACTTCCACATCGGTCCAGTGATTCGCATCAAGATTTCCATAGAGGAACTGCAGATTGTGCCATAACGGTTCAACGGCAAGGACTTTCAGGCCCATTGAGCGTGCAATGCAGGTGTAATATCCCATGTTCGCCCCGATATCGATAAACATATCCGCATTTTTGATAAGGGCAATGATTTTCTGTGTCTCATCGTACTCATAAGAACCATCCTGCATGGAATCAAGACCGGCCATCACAAATCCATAAGGGGTCTTCCTGAAACCCGCCTTGCGAAAATTCCGGTAAGCGCCGTAATATTCGCTGGCCACGGCGATTTCGGGACGGCTTTGATAGAGATATGATTTGATACTCATAATACTCCTTCTTTATCGGTTCTGACCCGCTAAAAGCAACCGGGTAATTCTAAAACGCTTGATGACCAGCACAGTCAGCGCGATACTCCCGGCAAGCGCGATCAATGTACTGGCTGCATAAAGCCCTCCGCTGGTGCCGAGCCTGGCAATGAAATGGTCATGGCAAACAAAAATTTCCAGGGATATGGTCCCTGTCCAGCAAAGAAAAAGGTAAAGCCTGGTCTGCCGCAATCTCTCCAGAATAAAGGACCAGAAAGCGATCCCCGAAAAGGCCACGACATATTTATAGACAGAAACAATCAGGCGTGAAATTTTTTCATTTGTAAGCTGCAGGAGGTGCGGATAAAAGATAGGGAACGCATATCCTACGTAGCAAACCGCCAGAACCGGATAGAGAACGACGGCCGCGGCATACAGAAGATTACGACGGGCTTTGAGTTCATCATAATACTTGAAGGCAAAAAATCCCGCCGCATAATACGGGTAATAGAGCCTGACTTCAGACAAAAGGAACAGATTGGTGGAAAGGGCGGCTCTCACCAGCAAAATTGACGCGATGACAAAATAATTCTCCCAGCGGGTCCATCCACGGACCTCAACCAGCTTGAGCACGGAAAAGAGAATGGTGCTGTTTAAAAAAAGAAC
The DNA here is from genome assembly GCA_964394715.1 of uncultured Smithella sp. Lineage (GTDB taxonomy): Bacteria > Desulfobacterota > Syntrophia > Syntrophales > Smithellaceae > UBA8904. The sequence continues at coordinate 4,281 of CAYMYR010000023.1, read as the reverse complement.
CCACAGGAACCATGGATTCGGTGTCATCACCAGATTCAGCAGGAACCGGGGAAAATTCACCTGCTGATAGGTTTGATTGATCACGTAGCCGATGCACGACCAGACCAAAAGAGGCACCAGCAGTCGGATGGCGTTCTTTTTCAGATAAGCCGGTAGAGGATATTTCTTAACCTGCGAAAACAGAACCAGGCCGCTCAAAAAGAAGAACAGTTGCATGATAAACGAATCAAGAACACGAAAGGGCAGGTAAACGTTGAAACGGGCCGGGTCATTGAACGAAACGGTATGGCAAAAGATGACCATGATAATCCCCATGCCCTTGAGCGCGTCGATGTGATGATTCCTGCCGCCTTTCAGTGCGTCATCCACGTACAGGAAGGCCTTGATTTTATCTTTAAAAGTCATGGGGTTTGCCCTTTTGCCCGATCCCGATAAAGCTCATTGGTGTCGGTCTTGATAACATATCGGTTTCTTTTTTAAAACATGATTTTTTCATTTTTATGTGCTAAAGCCTGTTGCAAAACATGGATTATTAACGATAAAAATTGCAATCTTATGAACATGCCAAACCCGATTATTGATATTGTCGTCCCGACATATCATCGATACGAAATACTGACCGAGACCCTTCAAAGCGTCCAGTCTCAGACCTACGAGTACTGGGAGTGCTGGATTGCCGAGGACGGCGCAAGTGACGGGACTTTCGCCGTTGTTGAGCCTTTTTTACAAGACAACCGTTTTCATTACCTGCCCGGTGATCATTCGGGAACCCCGGCAACCCCCCGCAACAGGGCTCTTCAGGCAGGGTGCGCGCCCTATATCGCTTTTCTGGATGATGACGACATCTGGCTGCCCGAAAAACTGGAACAGCAGGTATCTTTTCTGAAAAATCACCCCAGCTGCGTTCTTCTGGGAAGCAATGCCTTCATCATGAAAGAAAATCAGGATTACCGCCGCGACAGCCTTCCCCTGTATTTCAGGAAGGCCCCCTTTGGCCGGGTGCCCTATAAAAAACTTGTCGAGGACGATTATTTTATCAACTCCTCGGCCGTAATCAGGCGGTCCGCTTTGAAATACTCGGGGCTTCAAAATGAAGACCTGTACAAAGGCCCCGACGGTGAAGACCATGACCTCTGGCTCAGAATCGGCCCGCTGGGAGAAATGTGGCTGATGCCTGACCCGCTTGTGGTATACAGGGAACTCTCCTCCAAACACGCTGAAGAAAAATCCGCCCTTGAAAGGCGTAAACATTCTTACCGGATGAGATTCAACGTGTACCGGTCCGCCATGACAGGGGTGGGCGAGATGCCCAGCCCCCTTCTTTTTCCCGAGTATGAACACGAAGGTCGTCTTTGCAAAAGAGAAAGGGATTTCTATGCCGCGGGCCCCCGTTTTCTGGGCAGGCTGCGGCACCAGGTTGCATCAAACCTCTCCGACCTGTTCGGCCTGCCGCCTTCCAAACAAAAGCGGCAGCAAAAAGCTTTCCAGGCCTTCCAGGCATGCAAGGCACGCTGGTTAAAACCGGAGAAGGCCTGCAGTGTTGAATGCATTGTTTTTTCCAGAGACCGGGCCTTGCAGCTCCATGGCCTGCTCAAAACCATGCAGGAAAAAGTCACGCCGGCCATCCCCGTCCATGTGCTCTATCTTGCATCTTCCCCGGCACATCAGCAGGCATACGAAGACGTGAGAGCAATTTTCAGAACGCAACCTATACGATTCATCCAGCAGGAAAATGAATATTCCTTCAAACACGATTTGATGGAAATCCTCTTCTCAATGACCTGCGACATGCTGTTTTTCCTGGTGGATGACATCCTGTTCACGGAACCGGTTGATCTCTATGATCTGTTAGCGTTTGACCCGGATGAATATGTGCCGAGTCTTCGCATGGGCCAGAATCTCACCCGCTGCTATGTTCTCCAGGCCCCACAGCCTCAGCCGCAATTTTCCCCGCCGCCGGAGGGCCATACCGATAACATGGTCTGGCGATGGGCAGATGGAAAACTGGACTGGAACTACCCCCTGTCGGTTGACGGTCACTTTTTTGCCAGACGGGAAATCGCGGCAATGGCTTCCCTGATCTCGTTTGGCGCTCCCAATTCCTTTGAGGACCAGCTGCAGATTTTCAAACCGTTGTTTGACAGGCGTTATGGCATCGGATACAAGAAATCAAGGATGGTAAATGTGCCATGCAATCGGGTCCAGCAGGAAATCAACAACCTGTCCGGCAACACCCACCCGGATGAACTGTTGGCCAGGTGGCAAAACGGGTTTCAAATTGATTATAAGAAAATTTACGGGACAAGCAACGAAAGCGCCCACCAGGAGCTGATCCTGCCTCTGATCCCCAGGGCATCCGCGGATTAAAAAACATGACCATTTTTTTACTGATTATCTTTGCTGTTCTGATCATCCTGGCTGTGATGGAAGCGGGAATGTATTTTTTAGTTCATCACCCCCGTATCCTCAGGCTTTTTCCGCGCAGATTTCGAAACAGCATCACATACCTCTACATCCAGGGCGATCGGAAAATCATGCATTTCCAGGACGGGTGCGGATTATATTCACCCGATCTCGGCTACACGCTCAAACCCGGGTCTTTTACATACTCCGAAGTGGAATTCACGAATGAATATCGCGTCAATTCTCTGGGGGTACGCGACGACGAAGAGTCGCTGAGGGCTCCGGACATTGTTTTTCTGGGCGACTCGTTTACCGTGGGCTGGGGCGTCAATCATGAAGATACATTTGCCCATCTTCTGGGAAAAAAGACAAAATTAAAAACATTGAACACGGCCATACCGTCTTATGGAACGGTGCGGGAAATGCTGATGCTGAGAAAGATTGACCGCTCCGCACTGAAATGCCTGATTCTCCAGTATTGCGACGACGACTACGACGAAAACAGGCTCTATTATCTCAACGGCAATCGCCCGCAAATCCTTCGCGCCGAAACGTTTAAAAAATATGCCGCCATCCATGGCAAACCCAAGACGTATTATCCCGGAAAGTATCTCCATTTGAAAATGAACAAGAAGCTGGAACGGTGGAAAACCAAACCGGCCAAAACACAGGACGCTCACCCGATGAGCGACCTGGATCTGTTCATCCACGTCCTGAAGCAGAATGAAGATCTGCTGGCCGACGTTCCCCTGATTGTCTTTGAAATGAACGGCGTCAATCAGACCAACGCGTTTGTCACGGCGTTGCAGAAAAAGACCGCTGATCCGGATCAGCCGGCGTTTATCCGCAACCTGATGGTTCTGGACATGTCGCAATATCTGGAGGACAGGCATTTTCTGGTGCTGGACGGCCATTTAAATCCCTCCGGCAACAAGGTGGTCGCAAACGTTCTTTATGAAACGATGCTGAAGGCAGGCATTCTGCAGCAAACAGCGGATCAGCCCACCGCGGAAAGGCGCTATCCATGATCACTGTGAAAATCTCTACTTCACCGTGGCCGATCACCCGCCAGACACCGGGCGGGAAAGGCGTCTGGGGCGAATGCCGATTTTTCTGCAACACGGACATTGACCGCTGCGATTACTGGTTCGTTCTGGAAGGCCCCGGCAGGAAAAAAGAGACCGCCTCCTGTCCGAAGGAAAACACGGTTTTCGTCGCCCATGAACCGCCCACCCTGAGAACTTACAGGAGTGATTTTTTGCAACAGTTCGCCGCTGTCATCACCAGTGACGCCCGCATCGACCACCCCAACCCGGTTCTCCAGCAATCAGGGTTGCCCTGGCATGTCGGCAGAAGACAAAAGGGTCATGTCAATATGGGGTTCACCAAAGATTATGACGAGCTCAAAGCCATCACGTCCATTGACAAAACAAAAATGATCTCCGTCGTTTCATCTTCAAAAGCCATGACCGAAGGACACCGGCAAAGGGTTGATTTCGCCCTGCGTCTGAAATCCCATTTCGGCGACAAAATCGATTTGTTTGGGCGGGGGCTCAACGAAATCGAAGACAAGTGGGACGCCCTGGCGGATTACCGGTACCACGTGGCCATCGAAAACAGCGAGGTCAACCACTACTGGACGGAAAAGATCTCCGACGCCTTTCTGGCCGGTTGCCATCCCATCTATCATGGATGCCCCAACATTGCGGCGTACTTTTCTCCCCGTTCCTTCACCATGATCAATATTAATGAACCGGAGAAGGCCATCGACACCATCGAATCCTGCATTGCACAGGATCTTTATACATCCTCCAGGCAGTGGATCTGGGAGTCCAGGGAAAAAGTCCTGGATCAGTATAACCTGTTTCCCATGATTGC
>CAYMYR010000022.1:25145-39607 GCA_964394715.1 uncultured Smithella sp. | reverse complement strand
AACATATACTGCTGGTTGCTTGATCATAGTTCAAATTTCTGGATACCGGCCTTCGCCGGTATGACACACAAAGAGGACACAGTGATATTAACATTTTGGCTCATACAGACACAACGGTTCTTCAGCCAAATAATCCCCCGTCGCCTCATACGCCCGTGCACGGCAGCCGCCGCAGACCTTAATAAATTCACAACGGCCGCATTTACCGCCATATTTGCTGTAATCGCGGAGATTACGGAACACCACGGAGGTCTCCCAGATTTCCCCGAAACTCTGCTTTTGCACATTACCGCAGTCCAGTTCGAGATAACCGCAGGGCTGAACCTGTCCGACATGGGAAATGAAACAAAATGTGATTCCACCCAGGCACCCACGGGTGGATTCGTGAAAATGGCCTCCCGCCTTTTTCACAACTTTTTTTTCTTTGGGCCTGTTCTGGTGCATGATCCGGAAATAGTGCGGCGCGCATGTCGCCTTAAGCTGAATTTCGCAGGTCAGGCTTTTCTGATGAAACCACATCAATGTTTTTTCATAATCAGCCGCCGTAATGGCCTGTTCGGCCAGATCCTTACCGCGCCCCGTGGGCACCAGCAAAAAGATGTGGTGCGCGGCCGCTCCTATATTCAGGGCCAGGGAATAAATATCTCTGATCTGATGCATATTAGTGTTCGTAATGGTGGTATTAATCTGAAATTCCATCCCGACCGATTTCATGGCTTCAATGCCCCTGATCGCGCCGTCAAAGGCACCGGGCTGGTTTCGAAACACATCGTGACTTTGAGCATCTTTACCGTCGATACTGATGCTCACTCTCTGAATTCCGCTTTCGATCATTCTGCGCGCAGTTGCCTCGTCCACCAGCGTGCCATTGGTCGCCATGACCATGCGCAGTTCTTTCCGTGTTCCATAAGCTGCAATTTCAAAAATATCCGGCCTCAACAACGGTTCACCGCCGGTCAGAATGATGACCGGTCTGGAAGCGTTTGCTATATCGTCAATCAGGTGCAGGCATTGTTTTGTAGACAGTTCTCCCGGATAAGGCCCGAGATGAGAGGCCGCCCGGCAGTGAACACAGGCAAGATTGCAGCTGCGCGTCACTTCCCATGCAATCATGCGAACCTGGTTCTCAGGATGCTTTGTGATATGACCCAAAACGTTTCCCTCGCCTATCTTTTCAGCAACGCCGCGAATTGTTTTGCCCAGTAAGTAATTATGATGTCCGCGCCGGCTCTCTTGATCGCAGTCAGACTCTCTGGCATGGCTTTTTCCTCATCGAGCCAGCCCATTTGGGCGGCGGCTTTGATCATGGAATATTCTCCGCTGACGTTATACGCCGCAAGCGGTAGATCAAATTCCTGTTTCGCGCGAAAAATAATATCCAGGTAGGCCAGCGCCGGTTTCACCATGATGATGTCCGCACCTTCGGAAACATCCAGGGATATTTCCCGGATCGCTTCATCACTGTTGGCCGGATCCATCTGGTAGGATTTACGGTCGCCAAACTGAGGGGCGCTTTGGGCCGCCTCCCGGAAAGGTCCGTAATACGATGAGGCATATTTCGCACAATAGGCCATGATCGGAATCTCTTCCAGTGCGTTTTCATCCAGCGCCTCACGGATTGCCACGATCTGACCATCCATCATGGCCGATGGCGCGACCATGTCTGCACCCGCTCGCGCCTGAGACAGCGCCGTTTCCGCCAGCACTTCCAGGGTCGTGTCATTTTGCACCGATCCCTTTTCCAGGATACCGCAATGGCCGTGACTGGTATATTCGCACAAACACACATCCGTGATGACAATCATGTCGGGAACTTCGTTTTTAATACGCCTCACCGCCTGCTGGACGATGCCGTCTTTGGCAAAAGCCCCTGTGCCCTGCTCGTCCTTTTTTGAAGGAATGCCGAAAAGAAGCACCGCCGGAATTCCCAGCTCATGGGCCTCGCGGGCTTCTTTAGCAATATAATCCACAGACATTTGAAACTGGCCGGGCATGGCAGTAATCGGTTTTTTCACACTTTTACCGGGAACGGCAAACAGGGGGTAGACCAGGTCATCCACGCATAATTTCGTCTCGCGAACCAGACGCCTCAGGTTTTCGTTTTTTCTCAATCTGCGCCCCCGGTATTCAGGAAATTGCATGATCTAGTCCTCCCTTTTTGATATTTCTTGATCCGTTAGATAGCAGGCTGGATCCGGTCCCCAGAGGTCGCCTGCCGATTCAGCCCGCGCCCGGAAATTGCCGCCGCAGACAGATAGCCAGCAGCAGGCGCTGCATCGTCCATGAACGTGCTTCTTTTTATCTTTCAGTTTCATCAGAAATTCGTTTTTATCATCCGTCCAGATTTTGCTGAAGGGTCTTTGCCGGACATTGCCCAATGGCTGGTTGCGCCAGAACTGATCGGGGTAGACTTCGCCATCCCAGCTCACACATCCGATGCCATGACCGGAGCTGTTGCCTTCGTTCATTTCCAGCAGTTCCAGAACCTCTTTCGCCCGTTCAGGATTTTCTTTCTTCATTTTTAAGTATAGGTAGGGCCCATCGGCATGATTATCGACCGTGAGGATTTCCGGCCCAAGCCCGTCATCAAACATTTCTTTTGTTTTCGCAGCGATTAAATCCAGCAGGCCACGGGCCTCTTCATGCGTCAGATCTTCTTCACGCAGTTTGGAGCCGCGTCCGGTGTAAACCAGATGGTAGAAACACATCCGCTCAATTTTTTCCTGTCGAAGCAGATCAAACATGGCCGGCACGTCAGCCAGATTGTGCCTGTTTACCGTAAAGCGGATTCCAACCTTGATGCCCGCATCACGGCAGTTTCTGATCCCTTCGATGGCCGCGTTAAAAGCTCCCTTCTTTCCCCGGAAACGATCGTGCGTCCTTTCCAGACCGTCGAGACTCACACCCACGTAAGAAAGGCCGATCTTCTGCAGTTCGGCCGCGATCTTCCGCGTAATGAGCGTACCGTTTGTGGAAATCACCGCACGCATTCCCTTGTCTGTCGCGTGCTTCGCCAGTTCCAGCAGGTCCTTCCGCATCAGGGGTTCACCGCCGGAAAACAGAATCACCGGTGCCCCGAAAGCTGCCAGATCATCGATCATTTTTCTGCCTTCTTCCGTTGTCAACTCATTGGGATAGTCGATATCGGCGGAGCTGGAATAGCAGTGAATGCACTTCAGGTTACAGCGGCGTGTCATGTTCCAGACCACCACCGGCTTTTTGTCCGATGAAAACTGCAGCAGGTGCGACGGAAGCATTCCCGAGTGGCGGTTGTAGCGTAGCACGTCGGAAGGCTCTACCGCCCCGCAGTATAATTTGGAAATGCCGATCATGATGGCTCCTTACCTTACCTTACCTTTTCGAGTGTTCATTTTGAAAATATTTAACCAGGGACTGCACCAGCCCCTCCATGGTATATTCTTCCTGACGGATATCCACCTGAAAACCGGCTTTTACCGCGGTCGCCGCCGTCACCGGCCCGATACAGGCAATTTTCACATGGTCAGGCAGAATGAATCCCTGTCCCATTATCCCGACAAAGTTGGTCACCGTCGATGAACTGGTAAAAGTGATTACATCGACCTCGCCTGCATCAAGGTAGCCGGTCAGTTCTTCTTTTTTCCTGTCGGACTGAATTGTCTGATACGCGGTGACCACATCAACACAGGCACCTTGCTTTTTCAGGCCTTGAGGCAGAATGTCGCGCGCCCTGGACGCACGCGGAATCAGGATTTTCTTTCCCGACAGATTCATCGAAGCAAACGACTTCAGAAGACCCTCGGCAATAAACTCATCCGGCACCAGATCGACACGGATTCCCCTGTCTTCAATCTGCCGGGCAGTCGCCAGGCCGATGCATCCTACTTTGATCCCCTTGAGATCGCGAATGTCCATGCCCTTCTGACACAGGCGTTCAATAAAGAAATGGACGCCGTTGGCGCTGGTAAAGATCAGCCAGTCATAGCTCTCGAGATTAGTCAACGCACGATCCAGTTCGCTCCAGTCGGAAGGTTCGGTGATGCTGATCGTCGGGAAAGCAATCGGATTGGCGCCCTGTGCTGCAAGCAACCGCGCCAGGTCATCCGCCTGCCGCTCAGGACGGGTAATGACGACACCTTTTCCGAAAAGCGGTTTGGTATCAAACCAGCGAAGCGTATCGCGCAGCTGAACGACGGGACCGACAACCAGAATGGCGGGCGGTTTAAAATGACCGTCCCGGGCCAGACCGGCGATGGTGGACAGCGTCCCGGCAAGCACCTGCTGAGACGGCGTTGTACCCCGGCGAATCAGCGCAGCGGGTGTGTCAGGCGACTTTCCGTGCTGCATCAGCGCTTCGGTAATCTGTCCGATGTTTTTCACACCCATCAGAAAAACCAGTGTGCCGATTCCCGACAGAGCTTGCCAGTTGATATCGCTTTTGTCCTTGGTCGGATCCTCGTGACCTGTCACGAAAGCCACCGTGGATGTCAGACCACGATGCGTCAGTGGGATACCGGCATAAGCGGGGACGGCAATGGCCGATGTGACACCGGGAACCACTTCAAACGGGATCCCGGAAGCCGCCAGAACTTCGGCCTCCTCACCTCCGCGTCCGAAGATAAAGGGATCGCCTCCCTTGAGACGGGCAACCGTGCTCCCCCCTCGCGCTTCCTTTGCCAACAGTTCATTGATCCGGTCCTGGGAAAGCGTGTGGTTCCCGCCTTTTTTCCCGGCGTAAATCATTCGCGCGTGTGTCGGGGCGTATTTCAGCAGTTCTTCATTAACCAGGTTGTCGTAAATCACAACATCGGCCTGCCGGAGACACTCGACGGCCTTGAGAGTAATCAGGCCGGCATCTCCCGGCCCCGCACCGATGATATAGACTTTTCCCGGTTTTGTTTTTTCAGTCATGACCCATTCATCCAGTCATTCCCGCGCAGGCGGGAATCTAGTATGCTTTTATCTGCTTGTGTTCATAAACACGTTTGATTAAATCACTTGTGGCACCAACATACAATGTACCGTTTCTCTGACTTGCCAAAATATAAACATACGATTGAGTCATGAACAACGCCATCATTCTATGCTGGATTCCCGCCTGCGCGGGAATGACGAATGTTACATTAGGTCCAGTAATTTCCTGCCGCCTTTCTCCATGATCATCTCAGCCAGTTTCCGGCCCAGTTCCTCCGCAGCATCGGGCTCCCCCCAGACTTTATCGCGGATCACGTTGTTACCATTCGGCGATGCAAGAAGACCCTCGAGGGTCAGGCGTTGTTTCTCAATCAGTCCGTAAGCGGCTATAGGCAAACGGCACCCGCCGCCCAGTTCCCGGAGGTAGGATCTCTCCGCTTTAACTTCCGTTTCTGTCTGCTGATGGTTAATCGGCGCCAGAACCTTCAGCAATTCCGTGTCCGTCTTTCTGATCTGCAGTCCGAGAGCCCCCTGACCCACCGCCGGCAGCATCAATTCAATCGGAAGAAACTGGGTTATTTTCTGAACGTACCCCAGCCGTTTCATGCCTGCAGCCGCCAGAATGACCCCTGTAAGGTTTTCTGTCTCAATTTTATTGAGCCGTGTGTCGATATTGCCGCGCAACGGCACAATCTCGAGATCGGGCATCATTGCCTTGATCTGTGCGCCCCGGCGAAGTGATCCCGTGCCGATTCTTGCGCCCCTGGGCATGAATTCCATTTTTACGTTACCGCGCGACACCAGAACGTCGCGGATGTCCTCCCGGGGAAGAACAGCCGCAAACATCAGGCCCTCCGGCGTCTCACCGGGAACATCCTTCATGCTGTGAACTGCGAGATCAATACTGCCTGATAGCAACGCCTCTTCTATCTCCTTGACAAACACGCCCTGACCGCCGATCCGGGCGAGAGAAACGTCCTGCATGATGTCGCCGCTTGTTTTGATCACAGTAATTTCAACGATCATTTCAGGAACAGCTTTTCGAATTTTTTCCACGACGGAATTCGTCTGCGCCAGCGCGAGCCTGCTGCCCCGTGTTCCAACTTTAATCTTCATTGAACTCCTTTCAGTCGTCAAGCCCGAACAACTGCCTCGCCGCAGCTACAATATCCTGCGATTGAAACTCGGCGCTCTCTTCTTTCATTGCGGTCACCGGAGCGTGTAGGATTTTGTTGACAATGCCATTGACCAGGGCTTCTACCTTATCCCGATCGGCGCTTTCGAGGCTGCCCATCCAACTGGATGCTTTTTCCATCTCCATCCGGACGATACCTTCGGCCTTGGACCTGAGCGACACGATGGTAGGCACGGCTTCCAGCTCCTTAAGCCAGTTGAAATACTGCGCAACCTCTTCATGAACGATCTGCTCCGCCTTCAGTGACTCCCGGCGTCGGTTTTTTATGTTTTCGTCAACAATGTCCTGCAAATTATCGATATTGTAAAGATATACATTTTCAATGCCATCCGCCGCGGGATCAATGTCCCGGGGCATGGCAATATCGACCAGAAAAAGCAGCCGGTTCTTGCGCTTGCGAAGGCAGCGGCGAACCATATCCTCAGTCACGACATACGACGGGGCACCGGTAGAGCTGATAACAATATCAGCATCGCAAAGCACTTCGTCAAGGGCGCCGAGCCCAACCGCCCTGCCGTGATATTTTTCGGCAAGGATTTCGGCTTGCGCGGTCGAACGGTTGGCAACGGTTATTTCTTCCGCGCCATTGCCGATTAAATGCATGCAGGTCAGCTCCGCCATTTCCCCCGCGCCGATAATCAGCGTTTTTTTCCCTGTCAGCGATCCAAATATCTTCTTGGCCAGTTCTACCGCGGCAAAACTCACCGACACCGGGTTGGCGGCAATACCGGTTTCCGTTCTGACCCGTTTGGCCGTACGAAATGCCCGATGCATCAGGCGGTTGAGTACAAGGCCTGTCGCGTTTTCCGCCAGCGCCCGGCGGTAGGCGTCCTTCACCTGTCCCAGAATCTGTGCTTCACCCATGACCAGCGAATCGAGGCTGGAGGCGACCCGAAACAGATGTCTGACAGCGTCTTCATCTCGATACGCATAAAGGCAGGATGCCTCATGTCCGGTCAGGGCACCATTTCGGACCAGAACCGATTTCAGCATATCCACCATTTGCGGATCATCATCAGCGGAAGCCACGAGCTCCACCCGGTTACAGGTGGAAAGATGAAGGATTTCGTGAACGCCCTGAATCGCCTTCAACCCGGCAGGGAAGTTTGCTTCCCGGCTGCACCCGGCAAAGAGTTTTTCAAGCACGTCGATCGGCGCCGTTTTATAATTTAATCCAACTACTGCAATCATATTTTTCAAATAAAATTATGCACGGTTGCAAAACAAAACCTGATCACCAGGGCCGAAGATAAAAAAAGCAGAAACACGACACATGACAATATCGCGATCCGGGATCCCTTCCAGCCAATGGCCAGACGCTGGTGAAGCAAAAATCCGTAAACCGCCCAGACGGCAAAAGACCAGATCACCTTTGGGTCGGCAGGCCATCGGCCGCCCCAGACAAATGCTGCGTAAACCGTGCCCGCGATCATTCCCACGGTCAATAAAGGAAATCCCCACAACAGCCCCAGGTGATTGATCCGGTCCAGCTCACCAAGCGACGGCAGAAGCCTGCCCATTTTACCCGGTTTTTTGCGTTTGAGGAGGCCGTTTTGAATGATAAACATCGCTCCGGCAGCCGTCGCCAGAAGAAAGAGGGCTTCTCCGGAAATTGCAAGAACCAGATGCAGATTCGTAAGCCAGCTCTGCCACTGAGGCGGCACCAGATTTTTACCCGAGCCGTAACCTGCCGCGGCAATCATAAGCAGTAAAATGAAAGGAACTATAAAAGCGCCCAGCAAGCGGGTCTTGGTTTTAAATTGCAACCCCAGATAAATTCCGGCAATCACCCAGGCATAGATTGAAAGAAAATGGCGGGATCCGAAATAGTCCCAGCCTGTCGAATGAAAGGCTGCCAGAAGAAGGTACAGTGACAGGAAAACGAACGAGGTAGCCAGAATCCAGGTGGACACTTTGGCCAGCGAAACTTTCTTCACCAGCAGGGAAAGCAGATAACCCGTCATGGCCAGTACACAACAGGCAAGAGCCGGCACAAACATGATGGTTTCCAGACTAGCCAAGGATCACCTCCTGACCGGTAATATCTCTAACAATGGTTTTCACTTTAAGGGTGTCCCTGCTTCGGATTGCATCCAGTAAACCCGCCAACATCAGCTGATTAAACCAGGTTTTACCGACACCGGCATTTTTCCCCATTTTTGTTCTTAACTGTCCTAAGATGCTCACCAGAACGGCGTATTCCTCTCCATAAACCAATTCCAGCTCTTCGCGCACATACCTGGCCAGCGCGGGAGATTGGCCACCCGTGCTGCATGCAATCGTCAGATCTCCCCGTTCAATCAGTGAAGGCAGGATAAAATCACATTTTTGCGGATCATCCACAATATTGACCGGAAGACTTTTTTCTTTCGCATCTTTGGAAATCGCGTCATTGATCTTTTCATCATCCGTCGCACCAATGACAAGAACAGCCCCATTGAGATATTTCGACTCGTACTCATCGTTTACATGATCGATCAGCCGATTTCTTTTCAATTCTTCCAGTTCCGGAACAAGACCGGGGCTCACCACACAGACTTTTGCATTGCAATCCAGCAGGCGTGCAACTTTTCGCGCTGCAACATCGCCGCCGCCGACCACAACGCACTTTCTGCCCGCAATGTTCCAAAAAACCGGATAATATTTCAAGTTTTCCCTTTCTGCTAAAATGATTCATCGAAAGTATTAATTTAAAAAAGCTATCATGAAGGCATGTAAAATTCAAGCAGGGGTTTGGCGGGACGGGGTGATCATCTTATTGGAATCCGTGAAAAATCATTGACAGCATTAGATACTTTGTCGTATGGTTTTCACGGTTTCAATACAAGACCACCCTCATCCTGAACTAACAATACGAAAAGATACCTCTGAAGATCCGCGCAGAAACCAAAATAATATAAGTCAGTCCATTCACTGGCTAATACCAAACCAAGGAGGTTAGCGATGGGAATACTAACATGGATCATGATGGGTATCATCGTTGCTATAATTGCAGAACTGATCACGACCGATCCGGGCCCGGGAGGAATTGTTATTACGATCCTGCTGGGTAGTGCGGGTGCTTTTATCGGCGGATTCATTGGAACCTTTTTTGGATTTGGTTCCTTTACGAGATTCAGCGTGGCAAGCCTTGTGCTGGCGGTGGCGGGTGCCTTGATTCTGGTAACTCTCTCGCGTGTGCTGAAGAAAAAATAAGACGTCGAACCGAATTATAAATGACAATATTTCTGGAATATTTTGACGTGATGATGTATAAAAACAATCAATTGTTTTTGATGATTTCTTAATCTGATCTACCTATTAAAAAACTGGAGAACTCGACAACATGAAGACAGAGTCTGGATCTCTCAAGGCCCAGGATCAAACATCCATCTTCTGGAAATCATGGATACCCGACACCCCACCCAAAGCCGTGGTGCATATCATTCACGGCTATGCCGAACACATTGACCGTTACACAAATGTGATCAAAGAACTAGTCCCTGCGGGATATGCCGTTTTCGGAAACGATCACCGCGGACACGGCAGGAGTCAAGGCAAGCGCGGACACGTAATGAGCTTCCAGGAATTCATCGACGATGAAAAACAGTTCCACCGCGAAGTGATCCATGCTCAATATCCCGGGATCCCTTACTTTGTTCTCGGCCATTCCATGGGAAGCCTGATTGCCTTGAATTACATTGAGCAGAACTCGGAAGAAATCAGGGGTCTCATCTTGTCAGGCACCGGTTCGCAGCCGGGAACGGACATCCCCAAAATCCTCGTGAAATTAACAAAAATCCTTTCCGGAATTCTGCCCTCTATTCATGTGAAATCCCCTTTGCCTCCGGAATTTATTTCGAGGGATAAGGAAGTGGTGAAGGCTTATGTCGATGATCCCCTGGTTTACAATGTCATTACACCAAGGCTTGCATACGAAATGAACAGATTCGTGGTCATCGGCGCACAAAATGCTGTCAAAATCAAAATCCCTGTTCTCATTCAACTGGGTTCAAAGGATACCGCCTTTTCAGGTCAGAAAGAACTCTTTGAAATGATCGGGTCAAAAGACAAAACGTACAAGCTCTATGAAGGCCTCAAGCACGAGGTGTATAATGAACTCCCCGTTGACCGGGCCAGGGTTCTGGCCGACCTGAAATCCTGGCTGGATGCACATGCATAGGAGCAGTGGCCTGCCCGTGAATCGGGCATTCAAAATCTGCAGACCTGCATTTAGTTATTCTGCTTCTTGAATATTCTGGAGAATTTATGACAACCGTGGACAAGCAGGTTGATTTACCGAAAAAAGCTAGTCGTTTTTCCATCATCCCCAAAGACGATCCCAACCAGGCTGTTCGCATCCGCCGTTTCTTTACGGCGTTTGCCGCCTACGCCCTCAACGTCGGTCTGTCTTACGCCGCTTATCTGTGGGGCACAATGGAGTGGCAGGCAATTGCCGGATTTCTGGTCCTTGTTCCGGCCATCAATATTATTTTGTATATCATCTTCCGCACGGGCCTGAATATGAAGTTTCGAGACCCCAGCCTGACAATCATCCAGATGTGCGCGGCGATCCTGTTAACCATGTATGGAATGTATTTTGCCAATGAATCCCGTGGCGTCCTTCTACTGGTCTATATTCTGATTCTCATCTTCGGTATTTACAAGCTCAACACCCGCAGTTTTTTATATGTCAGCGCTTTCACGCTTGTAACGTATGGAATAGACATTGCGCTTTTAAATTATTTTCGCTCCGATACGGTCAATTTAAATATTGAATATCTTCAGTTTCTGGTTCTGTCCATGGTTTTGGTCGCCTTCTCCATCATCGGGGGACACATCAGCTCATTGCGCCGGAACCTGCGGATCAGCCGTGCAGAACTGGAAAAATCCCTTGCCATCATTAAGGAAATGTCCATCCGCGATGATCTGACGGGTGTATACAACCGCCGTCATCTCATGGAACTGCTGGAACATGAATATCACCGTATATCCCGCGGCGGCGCCCACTTTTCTGTTGCCATGCTCGACATTGACCATTTCAAATCCGTTAATGACACATATGGCCACCTGACGGGAGATGAAGTCCTGAAAGCCGCTTCAGATGTCATCCGTAAAAGCCTCCGCAGCGCTGACTTTTGCGGCCGTTACGGGGGGGAAGAATTTCTGCTTGTCATGACGCAAACCAATATCAACGGTGCTCTTCTGTGTGCGGAGCGCATTCGATCAACCATAGAACAGAGCCGCTTTCCCAGCCTGGGGCCCAATTTCAAAGTAACCGTTTCTTTAGGGGTGACCGAGTTTACGGGAAAAGAAGATATCCCGACCATGATTGCCCGCGCCGATAAGGCCCTGTACCATGCCAAAGAAAGCGGACGAAACCGCGTGGAATACGCAGATTAAAAATCCGGCCAGTCAGTTTTTTTCATGAAGCATCTCCCTTCTCTTCTCTTTTTATGGTGTTTCATCAGCGCATTCCTATCCTCCCGTTTACAAAAATATTGCTTTTTTATTGCTTCACAAAAAAAACTGATGTATTTCAAAAAAAATTGACGGTCAAAAACAGAGGAATCGGATGAGCGGAAAATCAAGCCCGAAGAAAACATCTTTTCAGCTTCAGGATGAACAGAGCGCCATCCTCGACTCCATCGCGGACGGGGTATTCACCGTGGATAAGGACTGGCGGATTACCACCTTTAACCGTGCCGCTGAACAGATCACCGGTGTTTCCCGAGGCGAAGCCGTTGGGCAATTGTGCAAGGATGTGCTGAAGGCTGATATCTGCGAGAAAAAGTGCTGCCTCAGGACTACGATGAAAAACGGAATTCCGATCATCAACAAAAAAGTCCATATCATTGATGCAGCGGGTCGCCGCCTTCCCATCAGCATATCAACCGCACTGCTACGTGACAAATCCGGCCATCTGCTTGGCGCAGTGGAAACCTTCCGCGACATCAGCGTAGAGGAAGATTTGCGCAAGGCAGTGCAGGCCAGATATTCTTTTTCTGACATCATTTCAAAAAACCATAAAATTCTGCAGTTGTTTGATATTCTTCCCGACATCGCTGAAAGTTCCAGTACCGTGCTGATCGAAGGTGAAAGCGGTACGGGCAAAGAACTTTTCGCGCGCGCGATCCATAACCTCAGTCCCCGGAAAAAGCAGCCTTTTGTCGCTGTAAACTGCAGCGCACTGCCCGACACTCTTCTGGAATCGGAGCTTTTCGGCTACAAGGCGGGCGCCTTTACCGACGCAAAAAAAGACAAACCCGGCCGGTTTCGTCTTGCGCAGAACGGAGCACTTTTTCTGGATGAAATCGGTGAAATCACTCCCGCCATGCAGGTGAAGCTTCTGCGGGTGCTCCAGGAAAAAACCTATGAACCGCTGGGCGCGACGCAAAGCGTTGAACATAACGTGCGCATTATTGCGGCCACAAACAAAAACCTTGAGGAAATGGTTCGGCACGGAAAATTCCGTGAAGATTTGTATTACCGAATCAATGTTTTCAAGCTCACCCTGCCGCCGCTTCGCGAACGCATGGAAGACCTTCCGCTTTTAATCGAGCATTTCATCGAACGATTCAATATATTGCAAAAAAAGTCCATCACGGGCATCAGTGATGAGGCCATGACCGTATTGATGTCATACAGCTACCCGGGCAATATCCGTGAACTGGCCAACATCATCGAACGGGCTTTCATCCTCTGCAAGACGGGGCTCGTTGAAAAGAAACACCTGCCGGAATCTCTTTTTACCGTAAAACCATCAAGAACCGGAGAAGGCAATCTCTGCATGCGGGACGTTGAAGCTGAATATTTGATCAACGCCCTGGGGCAAAACAACTGGAATTGTCAACAGACCGCCAGAAAGCTGGGAATCCACAAAAGCACCCTGTATCGAAAAATCAAATCTCTTGGCATAAAGCCTTTGCGGTAATGAAGCATCGGTCGCATTTACGCGACATTGTCGCAATAAAGGTCGCGCTAATGCGACACCGCCACCCTGTCTTTTTCTGAATAATTTTTCATCTGCTTGTTTTTACAGTTGTTATTCTTTTCGACTCTTCTGGCACCCGGTTTGCAATACTTTACTGTCATGAGAGCCATTACAACCATAAAAATAATTCCGTATCACTGGTTTGACTATGAAGATCGCCCTGTCTATATTTAAAGATAAAATATCCACGGTCTTCGACGCAGCAGACCAGTTGCTGGTCCTCGAGACAGACGGAACAACCGGGCAGAAACGCACGATGATCAGGACCGGATCTACCGATCCAGCCAACCGCGCGACCCAGCTCAGAGACCAGGGAATCAATGTTCTGATCTGCGGTGCCATTTCCTGGCACCTCCAAAGATCCATCGCATCAATGGGCATTACGATTTTTCCTTTTGTCCGCGGAACGGTGGAAGAAATCATAGACGCCTATTATGACGGAAGGCTGAACTCGGGAAATTACGCGATGCCCGGTTGCATCAGACGCTGTCAGGGTCCCGGCATGGGCCGTGGACAGGGAAGAAGATGCCGCCGTGGAAAAGCGGAGATGTCGCAGGAAACATCAGTGCGTGAAAAAATGAAGAATACTTCTTTCTGACGGCAACCCCGCGAAAACAAGGGATTAAATTACCGGAACGAAGCTTAACATTCCGATTGCAAAGGAGAATAAGACATTGAACCAATCCATTCCAAAAGAACTGTTTTTCACCAAGGGTGTCGGAACACACCGCGAGCAGCTCCACTCTTTTGAGCTGGCCCTGCGCGATGCAGGCATTGAAAAATGCAATCTTGTACAGGTTTCAAGCATCATGCCTCCGGGTTGCAAAATCATCTCCCGAAAAGAGGGACTTAAAAAACTTCAGCCGGGCGCCATAACGTTTTGCGTGATGAGCCGCTGCTGCTCGAATGAACCCAAAAGGCTGATTTCCGCATCCGTCGGGTGCGCGATCCCCGTGGACAAAAAAACATACGGCTACATCAGCGAGCATCATGCTTTCGGTTTCACCGAAAGACAAACAGGCGATTACGCGGAAGATCTGGCAGCGGCAATGCTTGCTTCCACGCTTGGCATTGACTTCGACATAGATGAAAGCTGGGATGAAAAAAAGGAGTTGTTTAAAATCAGCGGGAAAATCGTCGGAACACGCAACACCACGCAATCATGCGTTTTGAAAAATGCTGATTACACGACTGTTTTGGCGGCTGCTGTCTTTTTGTTCTGACAACGGCCCGAATCGTTGCAGGACAATAACAATAATCGTTAACACCGGCACATCCCCGGAAGGAGTTAAAAAATGAACGGTATGAATAGCGGCGGCAAAGGTTCGCGTGGAGGTATGGGTCAGGGTATGGGTCAGGGCCGAGGCGGAGGCGGTCGGGGACGCATGGGCGGCCCGCAGG
>CAYMYR010000022.1:0-25045 GCA_964394715.1 uncultured Smithella sp. | reverse complement strand
GGTATGGGTCAGGGCCGAGGCGGAGGCGGTCGGGGACGCATGGGCGGCCCGCAGGCTGGCGGCGCCACGGGCATTTGCCGCTGCCCGAACTGCGGCCATACACAGGCACATGAACGTGGCATACCCTGCACACAGGTTAAATGCCCACAGTGCGGTACTTCTCTGATTAGAGAATGAACTAAAATGAAAGGAGGATTTTTATTATGCCTAGAGGAGATTCAACAGGTCCGATGGGAATGGGACCCATGACCGGCCGCGGGGCCGGATATTGCGCAGGCTACAATATGCCTGGTTATTTCAATAACGCCACAGGACGCAACTTCGGCATGGGCAGTGGCAGAGGTTTCGCCGGCCGCGGCTTTCGCGCCGGTGGATTCGGCATGCGAAATCGCTTTTATGCCACAGGCGTGCCGGGCAGAGCCTGGAGCGGCAGTTGGGCTATGCCCGCGGGGAAGCCTGATCCGGAATCAGAAAAGCAGGCCTTAAAACACCAGGCCGATCTGCTGCAGTCCGAAATGGAAGCGATCCGGCAACGGCTTGACGAACTGGACGCAGAAGCCCGGACAAAATAGCTCTGATAATCAGGAAACACAAAGAGGCATGGTCCTGCTCGCCCATGCCCTGCGGTGGTGGTGTGTTTTCTCAAGCTGCACACTGCCACCGCCACTGATTCATAAAAAGGAAATGATATGAAAATCGCATTAACTACATCAGGAAGTGACTTAAACGCACCTCTAGACAGCCGTTTCGGACGCGCACCCCTGTTTTTGATTTACGATCTCGACGCAAATACCTTTGACGTCGTTGATAATCAACAGAATTTGAATGCGGCGCAGGGTGCGGGCATTCAGTCCGCGCAAAACGTCGCGCGACTGAACGTAAAAGCGCTGATCACGGGCCATTGCGGCCCTAAGGCATTTAGGGTTTTACAGGCGGCGGGCATCAAAATTTACAACTGCGATGCCGCAACAATAAGCGATGCCCTGGATCTTTACAAATCCGGAAAACTAAAGGAAGCCCACGACGCCGACGTTGAAGGTCACTGGGTATGAAAGACACACGAATCATCTATAAACCTATCGGCATTATTCGCAGTGAGCATAAGCTTGCCGAAAAAACGCCGATCCAGCCGGTCTACGCAAAAGGCTGCAAGGGCCAAGCCGAAATTTTTGATGAATTTGACGAAGGACTGGCAGATCTCGACGGCTTTTCCCACATTTATTTAATCTATCATTTTCATCAGGTACGGGAAACCCGAATGATCGTCAAGCCTTTTTTGCAGGATGTCGACCGAGGCATTTTTTCAACGCGCGCGCCTTTTCGACCTAATCCCATCGGATTGAGTATTGTGGATCTGATAAAAATCGATGGAAATCTTATCCATTTTGACGGCGCTGACATTCTTGACGGCACACCGCTTCTGGATATCAAGCCCTATACGGAGAAATTCGATCTGCATGACGTAAAAAAAAGCGGTTGGCAGGATGAAGTGGACGAAGAAACCGCCAATAGGAGGGGCAAGCGGGGTCACCGGCCATCATGAAATCATCCATGGATTGCATTCCCTGTTTTGTACGCCAGGCCGCCGATGCCGTCAGCATGACTGTATCCGGTGACGAAGAGCGCAAACGTCTCATGCGTAATGTTCTGGAATGGATGAGCGATATCGATCTGGATGCGTCACCGCCCGGCGCTGTCCAGATGATTCATCGCCGTTTGCGCGGCCTTCTGCCGACAATCGACCCTTACCGCACGGCCAAAAACCGCCAGAACAATCTGGCCGCGCGTATGATGCCGTCCATCCGGAAAAGAATAGCGGAATCATTTGATCCGTTGACCATGGCCGTGCGCTACGCCATTACCGGCAACATCATCGACCTCGGTGCAAAGAACAATCTGGGATTCGGCGATATATACGAGGAACTGCAAAGCGCGCCGATGCAGCCAATATTTGGTGATCTGGAAACATTCAGACATGCGGTGGCCGGAGCCGGGACAATTTTATATCTGGCCGACAATGCCGGAGAAATTTTCTTCGACCGGCTGCTTATTGAACAACTGCAAGGCCCGAAAATCACCATTGTCGTTCGCGGCAAACCTGTGATCAATGATGCGACACGCGAAGATGCCCTTGCAGCAAAACTCGAAGATATTGCGGAAATCATAGACAACGGCTCGGACGCGCCGGGAACCCTTCTGGATGATTGCAGTGAGGATTTCCGACGCCGTTTTGAAGAGGCCGAACTCATCATCGCCAAAGGCCAGGGAAATTTTGAAACTCTTTCCGACATCTCCCGAAACGTCTTTTTCCTGTTTCGTACCAAATGTCCGGTGATCAGCCGTCATTCGGGATACGCAGTGGGAACGTATGTGGCTGCCCATGGTATCGTCGGCGGGAATCAATCTCAAAGGAGAGGTCTTTCGTGAAACCCTCGATTGTTGCCGGCGAACTGAGAACCCACGCCCCGTTTACCGCCTTCGGCACCCTTACGGGCATCATTATTATGGCGGCAATGATTCAGTTTCATGTTTCGCGGGATATATCCAACGCGCTTTTCTGGTTTTTTCACCCCCTGCATGTGCTTTTGAGCGCTGTGGTTACCACCTCCATGTACCGTATTCATACCGACTCGAATATCTGGCGGACGGTGATCATAGGTTATGTTGGATCAGTCGGCATCGCCACTTTGAGTGATTCGCTGATGCCCTTTGTCGGGGAATGGCTCCTGGACCTTCCCCATCGCGGCTTGCATCTGGGATTTATCGAAAAGTGGTGGCTGGTCAATCCGCTGGCTTTTGCCGGAATCGGCCTGGGCTATCTCGTGTCGCATACAAAAATTCCTCATGCAGGACATGTGCTGATCAGCACCTGGGCGTCGATTTTCCATATTACCATGGCATTGGGATCAACTATTGATGTGGTCACAGCTATCCTGATCGCAGTATTTTTATTCCTGGCCGTCTGGGTGCCTTGCTGCACCAGCGATATTATTTTCCCGCTTTTATGGGTGAAAAAGGAGAAGGCTTTGTGAAAATTTCGATTGCTTCCGGAAAAGGCGGAACCGGCAAAACAACGGTTGCCGTTAATCTGGCGCGTATTTTTTATGGCGATGTCATCCTGGCGGACTGCGATGTGGAAGAACCCAACGCACAACTATTTTTGAAAACATCCGGACATAGCGAAAAGATCGTGAGCCTTCCGGTTCCCGAGGTGAATGAAACACTTTGCGATGGCTGTGGCCTATGTTCAAAAATATGCCAGTTTTCCGCGATTGTCACTTTTGGCACGGCTCCACTTGTGTTTCCCGAAATGTGTCACGGCTGCGGAGGCTGCACGCTCATTTGTCCCCCCAAAGCCATTTCGGAACATCCGCGCCGTATTGGCGTGGTGGAAACATCCCGCGTGGACAACATCACCCTGGTGACGGGCAGGCTCGATGTAGGCGTGGCACTGGCTCCTCCGCTCATCCGATCGGTCAAAAACACCCTTCCGGCAAAAATAGACGCAATTCTGGACGCCCCGCCCGGCACGTCCTGCCCGGTCATTGCGGCCATCCGGGATACCGACATCGTCCTTTTAGTGACGGAACCTACACCGTTTGGCCTCAACGATCTTTCGCTGGCCGTGGACATGGTGCGCGAACTGGGACTTCCTTTCGGAGTCATTGTCAACCGGATGGGCGCGGGCGACGACCGTGTTCAGAAATTTTGCCAAAAAGAAAATATCCTGACCTTGATGGAGATTCCCGATGACCGGCGGATTGCCGAAAATTATTCAAGAGGCATTCTAATGGTCGATGCCTTGCCGGAATACCGAAAGCTTTTTGAATCGTTAATGCAAAAGATCCATACGCGGATCGGCAAAGGAGAACGGAAACATGCCTACCTATGAATACGTCTGCGGCCGCTGCGGCCTGCAGTTTGAAAAACAGCAAAGCATAAATGACACACCTGTTTCGGACTGTCCCGAATGCGGCGGCAATGTCCAAAGACAGATAAGCGGTGGAAGCGGCTTCATTATGAAATCGTCGGGAGCAAGACGCCGGAATACGGCAAAGAACTGCTCTCTTGAAGAAACGGGACGAACATGCTGCGGCGCAAGCCAGCGCTGCGGGCAATCGTCTTGCGGGGAATAAACAATGTCTTCAAAACCATTTCAATATCTCTACGGTCCCGTGCCGTCGAGACGCCTGGGGCGGTCGCTGGGAATCGATCTGGTACCTTATAAAACCTGCACGTACGATTGCATCTACTGCCAGCTGGGCAAAACAACGACTAAAACCATCGAAATGCGCGATTACGTTCCCGTTGAAGGCGTCCTCTCCGAACTGAAAGAAAAACTGTCCACCGGCGTTCCCTGCGATTACATCAGTCTGGCAGGCTCGGGCGAACCGACGCTGCATGCTTCAATCAACGAACTGATTGCTAAAATCAAGGAAATGACGGATATTCCTGTTTCGGTCATCACCAACGGATCGCTTTTGTATCTCCCGGAGGTGCGCAAATCTCTTATGTGCGCAGATCTGGTCATCCCATCGCTCGATGCGGGGGATGCCGCCTTGTTTGAATATGTTAACCGTCCGCACAAAAACATCGGTTTTGAACAAATGTCCGAAGGCATCGTTGAATTCGTCAGACACTACACCGGCCGCTTGTGGATGGAAGTGCTTTTGGTTTCCGGCGTAACCGGCCTGCCTTCTGAAGTGAAAAAAATAGCTGCCTGGGTTGAAAAAATCAGGCCGGAAAAAGTGCAGCTGGGCACTGTTAACCGTCCTGCTTACGAAGATTTTGCCTGCGCCGTGGACCCGAAGCAAATGAAAAAGCTTGCCGGTATGTTTTCCGGTGAGGTTGAAATTTTGGCCAGCGACCCGCCAACTGTATCACCTCCGGATGCTGCATCAGATGCGACGGACGCGGACATCCTCAATCTGCTGGCCCGTCGGCCTTGCAGCCTGGAAGGTGTAGCGCTGGGGCTTAATCTTCATCCGCACGAGGCGGCCAAAAGACTGGAAAAGCTTTTGAAGGATGGATGCATCGCCACGCTACGAAGCGGAAGTGCTGTTTTTTACAAGCTTC
Source organism: uncultured Smithella sp. (assembly GCA_964394715.1). GTDB lineage: Bacteria > Desulfobacterota > Syntrophia > Syntrophales > Smithellaceae > UBA8904. The sequence goes on along the minus strand of CAYMYR010000022.1, from coordinate 19,969 downwards.
CCGGAGAGAGTCTTGTATAGGCGTGCAAGAAACGGAATTGCCGTATTGAAATTGCCGGTTTCATTTTATTTCAGGAATTTGATCTATGCAAATATCGGAAAATGAGTTGGTTGAAAATCACAAACGCTTTCTGGAGCGTATCGAGCTTTACCGGCAGCATGGATACGATTTCGATCTGGAAAGGTCATTTGTGATTGAAAAAGCGCTGCCCATTTCCGGGAATATCCTGGAGGCCGGCACGGGGAAAGGCTACTTTTCACTGGCTCTGGCACAGGCGGGGTTTCACTTTACGACCTTCGATATTTCAGCGTCTGAGCAGCACTATGCCAGATTGAATCTTGCTTACTACGGCCTGATGCATCATATTCGCTTCGACCTGGCAGACATGGAACATCTTCCCTATCCGGATGCTTCGTATGATGCAATATTCGCGGTGAACCTGGTCCATCATCTTGATTCGCTTGAGCCGGCTTGCGGCGAGCTGGTCCGGGTATTATCTGCGTCTGGGAAAATTGTACTGGCCGATTTCAACGAAAAAGGCCTGGCCGCTGTGGATCGTTTTCACGCGCTGGAAGAAAGAAAACATCAGGTAAGCTCAGCTACCATCGGCGATGCGGGAACCCTTTTTGCTCAATATGGTTTGGAAGTTAATCTGCATCGCGGAAATCATCTGGACGTGCTGGTGGCCAAAAGGTAACCGAAGGAATCCTTTTAAATTGTATAATCGTGTATGAGATAAAATGAACAGCTCGGAAGAAGTTAAAAAATATGTGGAAACCTGCCGGGATAATTTCTGGCAGAAGGTTTTTCGGGTGGAAACTGATTATCTTACGGCGCGCCTCGAAGGTTTCCGGGATATTTTGAGCGTCGGTTGCGGCCCGGCTTTCATTGAAAGTGATTTAAGCCGGCGCGGCTTCTGTGTAACAGGGCTGGATGTTTCGGCGGAGGCCCTGAAATGCGCACCGGACAGCATTCGGACCGTCATGGGCCGGGCCGAAGATATGCCGTTTTCCGAGGCGTCTTTTGATGCTGTAATTTTTGTGGTGTCGCTGCAATTTATCGAAGATTACCGGACCGTACTTTCGCGAACACCCGCCGTTTTGCGGCCGGAAGGCAAAATGATCGCCATGCTGCTCAATCCCGAATCGGCTTTTTTCAAGACGATGAGAAACGATCCGGCATCCTATGTTCAATGGATCCGGCATACGGATCTGAATGACCTTGAAAAGGAGGCAGGCAAACATTTTATTTTGCGAAGTGAATATTTTCTGGGCATTCGCGGCGAAGAAATTTTTGAAAGTCAAAAACCGGATGAAGCGGCCCTGAAGGTGCTTACAGGCCGGAAAATGACGCAATGCCTGAAAGCGGAGAGCACCCCATGAATCGTAACCGGAAGATCGACCAGGCAAGAAAGATCTTGGGTATGAAAGCCAAAGACGGGGCGGAGGATGCCAAAAAACTGTATCGTGAAATGGCCAAGATCTGGCATCCGGACGTGAACCAAAGCGGAGAAGCGCACGCGAAAATGCAGGAAATTAATGAAGCTTTCGCGCTGCTGATGAAAGAGGAATTCGGCGTTCTTGACTTCTGGGAAGACTACAACCGCTGGTGGTGGCGACAGTACGGCAACGACCCCATCTGGGGCAACTACTACCCGGAAGAAGAGTCTGAAAATCCGGGACGGGGTAAAAGGGCTATCAAAAGATAGACGCAAGACAGCGTCAAGAAAGAGAATAAAATGAGAGAACTGGTGATTGTGAGCGGAAAGGGAGGAACGGGTAAAACCAGCGTGACAGCATCGCTGGCCGCACTGGCCGATCAACCGGTGATTTGTGATTGCGATGTGGACGCAGCAGACCTGCATCTGATCCTGGAACCGAAAATCAGGGAAAATCACGATTTTTTAAGCGGTCATGAAGCGGTGATCCGTGAAAGCGACTGCATCGGGTGCGGAATCTGTCAGGATGTCTGCCGCTTCGGTGCAGTTATCGACGACGTCGAAACGTTTTCCATCGACCCGATTGCCTGTGAAGGGTGCGGCGTGTGCGTGCACTTCTGCCCGCAAAAAGCCATTGACTTTCCGGAGAGTCTTTGCGGTAAATGGTTCGTGTCCGAGACGCGACTCGGACCGATGGTGCATGCAAAACTCGGCGTTGCCGCCGAGAATTCCGGCAAACTGGTATCGCTTGTGCGCACCGAAGCCAAACATCTGGCCGAGGAGGAAAACCGCAGGATGGTGATTGTGGACGGACCGCCCGGAATTGGCTGTCCGGTGATCGCATCAATCACCGGCGCGTCGCAGGTTCTGATCGTTACGGAACCCACCGTGTCCGGCGAGCATGATCTGGAAAGAGTGATGGGACTGGCCCGGCATTTTCAGATTCCTTCGTTGGTTTGTGTTAACAAATGGGACATCAATGAAGAAATGACGATCCGTATCGAGCAGAAAGCCCGTGATCTGGGCGCAGGTATTGCCGGACGCATTCGTTATGATCAGGCCGTGACCCGGGCACAGATTCTGCAAAAAACCATAGTGGAAACAGATGCTGCGAGCGCGCAGGACATTCGTCAAATCTGGGATTATTTGAATGCACGGGAGGATGCATTGAAGTGAACGATTATTTGAATAAACATATAAGGATAGGAGGTTACTGAAGTGGAAAGTAAAAAAACATGTGACTCTTGCGGAGACTCAAGCTGCTCCGCCCACAAAAAACAGCAGGGTGAAAGTGATCAGGACTACGCGGACCGCCGGCGTCTTCAGGCAAGGCTATGCCGTATCCAACATAAAATTGTCGTGCTCTCCGGCAAAGGCGGCGTCGGCAAAAGTACGGTGGCGGTTAATCTGGCCACGGCCCTGGCACTCAATGGACTGCGCGTGGGACTTCTGGATGTTGATATTCACGGGCCGAGTGTTCCCACCATGCTGGGACTGGAGGGTCAGGCGCTCAAAGGCAATCCCGGCGAACTGTTCCCGGTGGAATTCGGCGGACTGAAGGTGATGTCCATCGGGTTTTTGCTGCACAACCCCGATGACGCTATCATCTGGCGTGGTCCCATGAAGATGGGGGTCATCAAGCAGTTTTTAACCGATGTCAACTGGGGTGATCTGGATTATCTGATCGTTGATGCCCCTCCGGGAACCGGGGACGAGCCCTTATCCTTGTGCCAGCTGATTCAGCCGCTTGACGGCGCTGTAATCGTCACGACGCCTCAGAAAGTGGCGGCAATCGACGTTCGCAAATCCATCAGTTTCTGTAAACGGCTGGAGGTACCGGTTTTAGGTGTGGTTGAAAACATGAGCGGATTTGTCTGCCCCAAATGCGGAGAGCTGACGCAAATTCTGCCCGAAGGCGGCGGACGCAAAATCGCCTCTGACATGACGGTACCCTTTCTGGGCGCGATTCCCATTGACCCGGAACTGGCTCACTCCGCAGATTCCGGAAAGGTCTTTATTTACCATTATTCCGAAACGCCAACCGGGAAAATCATGCAAAATATTATCGACCAGATTATGGATTCAAATAAAAATAAAAAATTTAACGCATAAGGAGTGAATTATGAAAATCGCCATACCTCTGGCAGAAGGCAAGCTGACCATGCATTTCGGACACTGCGCGAGTTTCGCGCTTGTGGATGTTGATCCGCAAACCAAAAAAATTCTGAAAACCGAAGATGTGGCCGCGCCCCCTCATCAACCGGGGCTTTTGCCGCAATGGCTGGCTGAGCGCGGAGCAAACATGATCATCGCGGGTGGCATGGGACAGCGAGCACAGGAACTTTTCGCCCGGCAGGGCATTCAGGTAGTGGTGGGCGCTCCTGCCGAAACACCCGATAAGCTCATTACGGATTATTTTGCCGGCACTCTGGTTGTGGGAGCAAACGTCTGCGACCACTGAAGGAAAGGGGCTGAAGCGAAAAGGATAAACGATATCAAATCAGGAAGCCGGAAATCGATCCGGCTTACCTTAAATAAAGGAGGGGCAAGGCCATGGGGAACAGTGTCTTAAAGATTGTCGAAAAAGTTGAAATTCTGACCCTGCAGGACAATTACATCGAGATAACGGCCATGGACAGCAATGCCGTCGTCAGTCGGGCCGCTCCTTTGAAAGACGGAGAAATCAAAGCCTCCATTCTTGCCGAGCACGGTTTTTCAGCAATGGTTAAAACCACGGCGGAAGGCAAAACGCACACAATGCTTTTTGATTTCGGTTTCTCTGAAAACGGTGCGGCGCAGAACGCGCAAACCCTGGGCGTCGATCTCAAAGAGGTGGAAGCCGTGGCACTTTCTCACGGGCACAGCGATCATACCGGCGGAATGGCGAAACTAAGCGCAATGATCGGCAGGACGGGCCTTCCTCTGGTCGTTCATCCGGCCGCCTTCCAGGCGCCGCGTTACCTTAAATTCGGCGAAGAATTCAAGGTCTATTTTCCGAAATTCACACGTGATATGGTCCGGCAGGCAGGTCTGTCCGTCATAGAAGCAGATGCCCCGTATTCAATGCTTGACGGCACCGTTCTATTTCTGGGAGGCATTCCGCACACCACGGATTTTGAAAAAGGCTGGCCCCTCCCGCATTACCAGAAAGATGGCAAGGAAAGCTGGGACCCCATCGAAGATGATTCGTCCATTGTCATGAATCTGAATGACAAGGGACTGGTCATCTTGTCCGGCTGTGCACATGCGGGGATCATCAACACGGTCCGGTACGCCATAAAAACTACCGGAATCGACAGGATTCACGCCGTTATGGGAGGATTTCACCTCTCCGGCCCGTTTTTCGAACCCCTGATCGACGAAACGACCAGGGAACTGCAAAAAATGGATCCCACATATGTCATTCCCACGCACTGCACGGGCCGAAAAGCAATTATGGAAATCGAAAAAAAGATGCCAGAACAATTCATCTTGAATATGGCAGGGACGAAACTCACGTTTACGTAAGGGACATGGATAAAGGCGAAAGGATAAAGGAAATTATATGACAAAGAAAGCATTTCAGGATTATTACCCCGACGATCTGAGCTACTGTTACGGCTGCGGCCGCCTCAATGAACTTGGGTTGCAGATAAAAAGCTACTGGGACGGCGATGAATCCGTCTGTATTCATCAGCCGAAACCTCATTACATGGCCGTACCGGGTTTTGCATACGGCGGGCTGATTGCATCTCTCATCGACTGCCATTCGACCGGCACCGCGGCAGCAGCAAAATACCGTGCTGAAAACCGCAGCATGGACACACTGCCCCCCCTGCGGTTTCTCACGGCTTCTTTGCACGTGAATTACCTTCTTCCCACACCGATTGACGGTTTGATTGAAATCCGAGGCCGGGTCAAAGAGGTAAAAGGACGAAAAGTTGTGGTAGAATCGCGTCTCATTGCCGGTGGAAAAGTCTGCGCGACAGGCGAAGTGGTCGCTGTGCAGATCCCTGAACACATGATGCCCGCAGCGCCGAAAGATAACGGCAAATAGAGTGAAACTTTTTTCATTGATTTAGATCAATGCAATCCGAACAGCCGGCTGTTATGATGTTAATCGTTAATAATAAAGTCTTCAGGGAGAGTCTCTATGGAACAGAAAAAACGAATTATCATCATTGGCGGGTCGGCCTCCGGTCCCAAATCAGCAGCAAAAGCAAGACGAATTGACAACGACGCTGAAGTTATTATCCTGCAGAAGGAAGCCGACCTCTCCATGGCGTCCTGCGGATACCCGTATTACGTGGGCGGTTTCTTTAACGACCGCAATGCACTGCTTTGCACACCTGCAGGGATCGTGCGCAATCCGATGTTTTATCTCAACGCCAAGGACATTGACGCCCGCGTCAATACCGAGGTCACAAGCATCGACACGAAAAATCATTCGGTGTCTTTTAAAAATACCGTTTCGGGAGAAACCGGCACGCTAACATATGATAAACTTGTCATCGCGACCGGCGCCGTACCACGCATGCCGCCGGTGCCGGGGACGGATCTTGACGGCATCACGACGCTGCAGTCCATGAAGGATGCCGATTTTCTGCGCAAAATCCGCGACGAAGGAAGAATTAAAAAGGCGGTGGTCATCGGCGGGGGACTGATCGGCATCGAAACCTGCGAAGCCCTGCAACTGGCGGGAATCGAAATCACCGTCATCGAACTTTTGCCGCAGCTTCTGACTTTTCTGGACTGGGAACTGGCCAAACTTGTCGAAAACCACGTTAGAAGCAAGGGCGCCAACGTCATCACTGAAAACGGAATCGCCGCCTTTTTAGGAGAAGAAGGAAAGCTGACGGCGGTAAAGCTGCAAAACGGTACAGAGCTTCCGTGTGAACTGGCGGTAGTGGCCATCGGTGTCCGTCCCAACATCAAGCTGGCCAAAGAGGCAGGGTTGAAAATCGGCGATCTGGGCGGCGTTGAAGTTAACGAATACATGCAGACCTCCGACCCGGATATCTATGCCGCGGGCGACTGCGTGGAAACGCTCAACCGTATTACCGGAAAGAAAGTCCACGCGCCATACGGCGATCTGGCCAATCTACAGGGGCGTGTGGCAGGTGAAAACGCCGCTTCGACAAACTGCGTAACTTTCCCCGGCACCATTCAAACCGGCATCTGCAAGGTGTTTGATTACGGTGCGGGTTCCACAGGGCTTTCGGAAACGGTTGCCAAACGGCTGGGGTATAAAGATATCATCACCGTCATCAACGCGAGTCCTGACAAGCCCGGTTTCATGGAAGGAAAGCTCTTGGTGACCAAGCTCATTGCGGACCAAAAGACCGGTCGTATTCTCGGCGCGCAGTGTATCGGACCGGGTAACGTCGCCAAGCAGATCGCACAGTGGGCCATGGCTATCCAGGGGAAAATGGCCGTGGAGGATCTCATCAATGCTGATCTGCCCTACGCTCCGCCTTTCTCTTTGGCGATTGATCATTTTATTGCCACGGCGCATATTATGCAGAATAAAATGAAAGGAAGAATGAAAGGCATAAGCTGCAGAGAAGTTTATGATAAAATTCGGGCCGGAGAAAAACCATTCCTGATTGATACACGAGGCCCGGAGGAATTTGAAGAAATGCGTCTGGGTATCGGCGAGACGCTGATACCGCTGGGTGCGATCCGTAAACGTCTCAAGGAACTGCCGGAAGATAAAAACCGCGAAATCATCTTATACTGCAAAATTTCGTTACGCGGTTACGAAGCAGCGCTGGCACTGGAAGGCAACGGTTGGAAAAACGTCAAGGTGATGGAAGGCGGTATTATGGCCTGGCCGTATCCGAGAGAGAAATAAACCATTGCAGGGGAGAAAATCATGAAAAAATTTGCTTTGTTCGTTTTCAATGGTGATCCCATGTGCTTTATTCATGTGCTGCTCAATGCGCTGGATATGAAAGCCAAAGGTCATGAAGCAAAAATTATTCTGGAAGGGGCTTCGGTGAAACTGATTCCTGAACTGGTCAAACCTGAAAATCCGCTGAACGGATTATGGAAAAAGAGTCTGGCGGCCGGTCTTGTAGAAGGTGTCTGCAAGGCCTGTTCGGGAAAACTGGGAGCCCTGGACGCGGCCAGAGAGCAGTGTCTGAAACTGCTTGATGATATGTCCGGCCATCCGGGCATCGCAGCGTATCGCGACAACGGCTATGAGATCATTACTTTTTGATCCGTGCCAGTTTACCATTTGAAGGTCGCCTGATTTTTTCCCTTAGGTACAGGCATTCAAAAGCGATTTTGCTTGGCATGGAAAACGTTTAAAAATATTGTCGTTGAAAAACCGGAAAGTGTAATTGTAAATCAACATAACCAGGAAGGGAGGATCATGACATGCCGGATTTCGGAACACCTTTTTCAGGGCTGGCGAAGGACAGAAAGCTTACAAAACAAGAACTGATCAGAGCCATTCGATTCATGGTGGCGGCAGAGTATGAGGCGATTCAGCTTTACATGCAGCTTGCGGAGTCGACGGACAACAAGCTTGCCATCGAAGTACTCAAGGACATTGCCGATGAAGAACGTGTACACGCCGGAGAGTTTTTGAGATTGCTACATGAGCTGGCTCCCGACGAGGAAAAATTCTATGCGGAAGGCGCTGAAGAAGTAGAGGAAGAAATCGCGAAGATGAAGAAACTGAAAAAATAAAGATACCTGAAAAAAACAACGGAAAGGAGGTAATCATTTATGGCTGAAGAAATCAAGGCCGGCTGCGCCAGACCTACCGGTGGGCCGGTCGGAGAAAAACCGGCAGCAAAGAAAGAAACCACACAGGAACCAATGACCAAGGAGGTGAAAAGTATGGTTACCGTCGGCAGGAAGGCGCCGGATTTCACGGCACCCGCGTATCAAAAAGGGAAATTCATCAATGTGAAACTTTCTGACTATCTGGGCAAATGGGTCGTGTTGTGCTTCTATCCCGGAGATTTTACTTTTGTCTGAGCTACTGAAATCTCCGCGGTCGCGGAAAAATATCCCGAATTTAAAAAACTGGGTGTAGAAGTTCTTTCCATGAGTGTGGACAGTGTTTTCGTCCACAAAATGTGGGACGACCATGAGCTGTCCAAAATGGTCAAGGGCGGTGTTCCCTTTCCGATGCTTTCCGATGGCGGCGGCAAAGTAGGCAGCGTCTTTGGCGTTTATCTGGAAGACGCCGGTGTAGAGGCACGAGGCCGATTCATCATTGATCCCGATGGCATCATTCAGGGCTTTGAAGTTCTCACTCCGCCGGTTGGCCGTAACGTGATGGAAAGCATCCGGCAGATTCAGGCCTTCCAGCACATCCGCAAGACCAAAGGTGCCGAGGCAACGCCCTCCGGCTGGAAACCCGGCAAACAAACCCTCAAACCCGGCCCCGATCTGGTTGGCAAGGTCTGGGAAGTATGGAAAACGAAAATGGCGTTTGATGATTAACCTCTTTTAGCAAACCATCGGCAGGCGGCACACAACAAAATGCCGCCCGCCGTCAACGCCCTGAGGGAAAAACCATGAAAATCAAGAAACAGATTTACGTTTTGATTTTTTTATTTGTTGCGTGCGCCGGCGCAGGAGCGGAGGTCAAGACCGATGTGGTCTCACCCGTCCAGAAAGCTGTGGATTTTACCCTGCCGGATCAGGACGGAAAAATGTGGACACTCAGTGAGACACTCAAAGATTACAAGGCTGTTGTGCTGGCCTTTTATCCCAAAGATGATACCGGTGTCTGAATACGCCAATTTGTTGAGTTTCAACAAAACATCGCCAAATATGAAGCAAGAAAAGTGAAGATCCTGGGCCTCTCACGCGATTCGGCCGAATCACACCGGGAATTCATTGCAAAACACGGTTTGAAGAACATGACGCTGCTGGTCGATGAAAAAGGCAAAATCGCCAAACTCTATGGCGCGGACCACTGGCTTTTGCCTCTGTCCAAACGCGTTTATCTGATTATCGATCAGAAGATGACTGTCATTTACAGCAAAGACACGGGCTTAACAAGTCTGCTTCCTGATCAGACCCAAACTTTGATCGGCGAAATCGACCGGCAAGTGCGTTAATGGGCAGTATCAGCCGCGCCTGACAAAAAAGGACCGAACCAGATTTATCCATTTCCCCGGGAAACGGACCGCTTCCCCACCGGGTGAAGCACTTCACCCCGCGGGGAGCGGTCCTTCGAGCGACTCAAGGCAGTCATCGTCTTCACGGTTTCGGCAGAAGGCTTTGTCTTCTTCTGCTTTTATGTTGTCTTTTGACTGCTTTTGCATCATCCACCTCAATCCATACAAGAAAATGCTTGTTTCTCCTGCTGATCCATAATAGACAAAATTCCTTATTACTTCAAGGGGAGCCCTATGGATATTCTTCAGGCGATCATTCTTTCCATTGTGGAAGGCATCACCGAATTTTTACCGGTTTCATCGACCGGCCATATGATTCTGGCCTCTTACATTATGAAAATTCACGATCATGCTTTTGTAAAAACCTTTGAAATCGCCATCCAGATCGGGGCAATCATGGCCATTGTGATGCTTTACTACAACCGATTTATTCAGGGGATTACCATTTATATCAAACTTTTCATTGCCTTCATTCCCACGGCCATTGTGGGTTTTCTGGCCTATAAGACCATCAAAACGTATTTGTTCAACCCGCTGGGGGTGTCGCTCGCTCTGATAATCGGCGGTGTAATTCTGATTGTTATCGACAAGTGGGTGGTTTCCCGTGAGAGCCGCTATGTCGAACCGGAAGACATCTCTTACAAAAACGCCTTTTTTATCGGGCTGGCACAGTGTGTATCCATGATTCCCGGAGTGTCACGCGCCGCGGCAACCATCATCGGTGGCGTTGGAAACGGACTCAACAAAAAGCAGGCTACGGAGTTTTCTTTTCTGCTGGCCGTTCCCACCATGTGCGCGGCTACAGGCTACGATTTACTGAAAACCGATGCCACCTTTTCATCGCACGAACTGATGCTGCTGGCGATCGGGCTTGTCGGAGCCTTTATTTCCGCCTGGCTTGCAGTGAAACTCTTCATCCGGTTTGTGGAAAACCACGGCTTCAAGACGTTCGGTTACTACCGCATTTTCATAGGAATCGTTTTTTTGGTTTATATGGTGCTTAGCGGATCTTCATCGTTTTTTGACGCTCTCTGAATCGCAATGACGAAGGACTTTTTCGCATACAGGAAAAAGACAGGAGGTATCCATCATGATCAAAGTAACAAATGAAATCAAAGACAGTTTAAAGAGCACAAAAATCGCGTTCTTTTCGACGGCAGCCAAAGACGGCACACCCAACGTGGTGCCGATCGGTGCATTTAAATTTCTGGACGATGAAACTCTGCTCATTTCGGATCAGTTTTTCAACAAGACCTTGAAAAATCTTAAGGAGAATCCTAAAATTGCACTGGCCTGGTGGGGTGATCAGGGCGGCTTTCAAATCAAGGCTGACATCACCATCCACACCGATGACGAGATTTTCCGGCAGAATGTTGAATGGGTACACAGCATCAAAGAATCGCTTCAACCCAAGTCAGCCATCGTGGGGAAGATTACAGGCGTGTATATCGTTAAAAGCGGTCCCGACGCAGGGGAAAAAATCCTTTAGACACAGAACAACAGGGCCACGACTTACGCCGTCCCGCCTTTAAGATGAACATATATGGATCAGAGGAGAAACAAAATGGATAATGAACCCCACAAAAACGACGAACAAATCAAAAAAGAAATGATCGATCTTCTCATGGAAAAGATCACGGGCGGCCTTTCCGAAAAGGTTGTGGACTATGGGAACCATCCACGAAATTACGGCAGCATGGAAAAACCAGACGGCTACGCCAAGATCAAAGGCCCCTGCGGTGATACGATGGAGATGTTCCTGAAAATTCGGAACGATAAGATTGACGACATCCGTTACACAACGGACGGTTGCATGACGTCTCACGCTGCGGGAACAGCCGCGACTGTGATGGCCAAAGGCAAGCCGGTTCGGGAGTGCATGAAAATTAACCAGAGTTCCATTTTAGAGCATCTGGACGGCATGCCCGAAGATTCGCAACACTGCGCGCTTCTGGCCGCCAACACGTTTCACAAGGCCCTCCGGGATTATGCCATCGGAAAGAAAAAATGAAAAATGAGGCAATGAAAAACCAATCCTTTGCGGCATTAAACCATCATATTGTGACGATCGTTTGCGACAATTATAAAACCCGCGATGATCTGGACGTATGCTGGGGGTTTTCCTGCCTCATCTCACTGGACGGCAAAAACATTCTTTTCGACACGGGCAGCGATGGGATCGTGTTGTCAAAAAACATGGCCAGGTTGGGGATCGATCCAGCGTCAATTGATTTACTGATCATTTCACATCAGCACTGGGACCACACGGGCGGTATCTACTATATTCTCGACGCCAATCGCAATCTTCAGATTTTAGTGCCCCAATCATTTTCCATACATTTCAAATCGGACATGAAACGATACGGTGCCAAGCTGATTGAAACAAAAGGGGCACGTGAAATCCTGCCCGGTCTTTTCACAACAGGAGAACTCGACGGTCCGGTGAAGGAGCAGGCAGCGCTGCTGAAAACGGATGCAGGTACGATGGTCATCACCGGTTGTGCGCATCCTGGCATTGTCCGGATCGTCGAAATTGCCCAAACGATCCTCCCGGAAAACGACATTGCGTTGGTGATGGGAGGGTTTCATCTTCTCAATGACGGGGAAGAAGAGATTTTAGGCATCATCGGGAGATTTCAATCTCTGGGTGTCCGTTATGCAGCCGCTTCGCATTGCAGCGGCGAGAGGGCAAGAAAACTTTTCGCCCGCGAATACGCCAAGAGGTTCATCCCCCTTGGAGCGGGCAGCATCATCGGGCTTGAGGACCTGAAAAAATAATCAAAGACTGCGACCGTGGTCAGCACCCAATTGTCCCTCACGTGAATCCTCCCCCGCCTTAAGTTCCGGCCCCTGAAGACGACGAAGATTTAGAGGCAAACACAGAGAGTTGTTTTTCCGTATTTTTTCCGCCGCAAGAGGGACAGATTTGCTTTTGAGAGGCTTCAGAGATCGAAACAAGCTGTTCAAAACACTCTCCGCAATCTTTGCATTGATATTCATAAAGTGGACTTGCTCATGTTTTTTTATGGATGGATCATGGTTCCTGATATTCCAGAGATTAAGATGAATATTTTCCCTTAGACTCATCATTTGTCCCCTTTATCTTCTTTGACCGGGCACGCCTGATATGAGGTCATGAAGATTCTCTCTGGTTATTGTTATTGGAAAGCCCTCAGGTCGGTTCAGTGGACGTCTGTGGTATGCGAGCCATTGGATGCAGCCCGACGAGGTTGAACACCCATCAGTTTGTGCAATGGCCTCTTTCAGAAGTAACGCTTTTTGTTGAAACCCGGGGTTGTTTTTAATCTGCTCGACCTTCTGCCTCAGTTCTTGAGCATTGAAATGCATGATATTCAACCGGAGCCCAACCCCCAGGTATTCAACCCGGCTGGCATTATCTGTCTGCTCTCCCCCAATAGGCATGACGATCAGGGGTTTGCCGGCTGCCAGGGTTTCGTTTGTGCTATTGTTCCCTCCATGCCCGATGACGAGGTCAATGTTGGGGAGCAGGTCAACTTGAGGGACTGATTGATACAGCATGACATTATTTGGTATTTGACGTTTGATGAGCTTTCTATATGCCCCGCCCGCACTGATAACAACCTGATAATCAGGATGATCAAGGGCATGCATGACCTTCCTGAATACCTCGGGTTTATTATTGAATACCGTTCCAAGAGAAACATACACCTTGAAACGTTCACTTTTCAAATTCCCGAATGGGAAGCATATGTCCGGCAGGTTCTTCCGCTTGGTGAAACAGGGCCCGATATACAGAGTGTTGGCGGTCAGATTGTCGCGTGGCGCCTCAATTGCCTGTGAACTGACGACCAGGTTCAACCATTTTGAATATGGCCTTCGCAGAATATCAGGGAGATTCGGGGATAATCCGAATTTCCTCCGTGCACGATTGAGCTGATCGTCTAATCGCCTCAAGACGGCCCGCTCTCGCTGTTCGTACTGCCGGTACACTTCATCCGGAACAGCTCCGATGGGTAGACCGCTGGCAAACGGTGGGATCAGGCTTCCTTTGAAAGGCAGACCACTGTGGTAGATGACTGCACAGGGAATATCGGTTAATTCTGCGGCAAAGTGTGCGGGGAAGAACGCAAAGTCAGAAACCAGAACATCGGGTTTGATGGACTCAAGGTATTTTAAGATCCTCTTGACATAGTATGCAGTTCCTATTGAAGCCAAGCCTACCACCAGAGAAAATTCCTTGTAGCCGGAGGTGTAAGGTACCCGGATACCTTTGACCAACGCCGTAATGGGTGGAAGGATAACATCAACGGGTATCCCATGGCGCGCTATTGTCTTGGGAAGGCTCATGGCGTCCTTCAGAACTTGAAATGGTGGATCAAGTTTCATCTTCTTTCCGGGAATAAGGAAACGGACCTTGTGGCCTTCGTCCCTCATCTGCAGGGCTATTGTCAACATGACATTCAAATGTCCGGTAGTCGGTTGGTTCAGGAATAGGACTGTGCTCATAAACTATTAATCCCGGGAGACAATATTCGTTCTGTCGCCTTTCTTCTTTGCTCTGTCAATAATCAATCGTCGGCAAGGATACCTTTTACTTATGGTCTCTTTCCAGTAGATCTTTAATGTAACTGTAATCGTAGGGGCGAATCGGAACTTCCTTATCTTCGATCAGCTTCTTTTCTAAGAATAGTTTTTCAAAAATGTTTTTCTCTACCGTTTTTGGAATGCCTCTGGTTTTCTGCTTCCGAAGGAAGTTCTTATCAATTCAATTATAATTCTCCTGTGAAAGACACGCCTCTTTCATTTTTGCGTTTCATTTGGAATCGTTTTCTGGCCGGTCAATCCTTCTGGACATTTTCTTTTGATTCATTTTTTAAATCGTCCTGCCTCTCCATTGTGTCATGGTGTTTCTCACCGGACTCCTTTTCCCCGCTTGTTTGAACTTCAGGGACGTCATTCTGCTCCACCGGAGAATCAAGGATTTCTTCTTTTGTTTCTTCCGTTACCTCTTCTTTTGTTTCATCTTTTACATCTTCATCTTTTTGCCGAACAACTTCATCATACTCCCTGATGATGATGCCCCGGCGCAGCATGATCTGGTAAATTCGCTCCGCACGTCTTGCCGCATACCGTGAACTGCCTTTCGGCTGATACTGCCTCGGATTCGGTAAAGCGGCGGCCAGAACAGCGGCTTCGCGCGCACTAAGATCCCGTGCTCTTTTGCGGTAATATTTACGGGCGGCCGCTTCTATTCCAAATAATCCGTCGCCCCATTCGGCAACATTCAGATACAATTCAATAATTCTTCTTTTCTTCAGGTTCTGTTCGATGCGCCATGTTAAGATCGCTTCTTTGACTTTGCGAATCGGATTTTTAGCCGGGGTCAAATACAAATTTTTTGCCAGTTGCTGCGATATGGTGCTGCCGCCCGCCTTAAACTTTTTATTTTCGAGGTCCTTTTCCAGCGCCTTCTGCATTGCTTCAAAATCAAAACCCTCGTGCGACCAGAATTTGTCATCCTCCGCAATAATCACGGCTTTTACGACATAAGGAGACACCTGAGAAATGGGCACCCACTCTGAAGAGATTTGCCTATCGATTCCCTGGTCACGCCAGCTGTCTTCACGATATTCCATAAAAGCAGTTTTCCCGGGACGATTTGTTTTGAGATCCGCTACATTCGGGTAAAAGAAATACCTGCAGATATCGATGACAAAGAAAAGAATAATGCCAAGGAAACCCCATATAATTATTTTTTTCCACAACCGCTTCATTACTTTTCCCTCTTTGAATAAGCTGAAAACTCCTATACCTCATTAAAAAAGAATGCAAAATAAATTTGACAGACAATTTTTTTTTTAGTATGCAAGCTATACGAAGTTTGTAAAAAGCTATGAAAAAGATAGACCTTCGTTTTCTGTGTGCAGTAAATATCATTGATATACCGAAACTTGGAAGCTTCGTGCTGCAATCTGTGCACCGTTAACAAAATGGGTCCCCCCCGCAAAAAAGGAGGTACTTCATGAGGAAACGGCGGATATTTGTTCTTTCGGGTTTATTTGTTCTCTTTTTGTGTTGCTATCAGTCAGTCGCTCACGCAACACAGTACACGGTCAAAAAAGGCGACACTCTAATCGAAATTTCAAAAAAAATCGGCGTCAGTATTCAAACCATAAAAGAAGTCAATAATCTATCCGGACATAAGCTTAAGCCCGGTCAGGTATTGTCGTTGAAGAAAAAAAGTTCTACTTCTCGCGTTTCTGTAAAATCTAAATCCACCTCGGCATCCCATTACAAAGTAAGAAAAGGCGATACGCTTTCCAGCATTTCCAAAAAGACAGGCGTTTCCGAAAAACAAATTGCCGCACTCAATAACATCAAAACCAAAAAACTTCGCATCGGCAGCAACCTTATTTTATCAAAGACGAAATCTCCTGCACAGCTTCCCGAGGCAACCCCTTCCGCAGCCGCACCACCGCATGCAGATGAAAACGACTTCCTTCTCGATGAGGAAGGGGATGACTTCCTTGCGGCAGGATCATCAGACAACTTTGATTACGAAGCAGAATCCAGGAATGAGTTTCTGGGTAAGTGGGGCAGTGCGGATGAAAGAAAACTGTTTGTGAAAGTCGCAACCGGATTTTTGGGGGCGCCCTATCGTATGGGCGGTGTAACAGTTCAGGGAATCGACTGCTCCGCCTTTGTAAGAAAAATGTATGAATTCTTCAATATCAAGCTGCCGCGAACAGCGCGAGAACAGGCCATGGTTGGCGTTCGCGTTGATCGTGACAAACTGGAAGCGGGAGACCTGGTTTTTTTCCGTACCAGAAGACCCATCGGCCATGTAGGCATCTACATCGGAAACAATGAATTTGTTCATGCATCCTACAGGGCAAGATCCGTGCGTATCGACAGCCTGGAGAAACCCTATTTTCAACAGAGGTTTCAGCGGGCCGTGCGCGTCAAGGATTTTACGAAAAAAAGCGGAACATGATCCCGTAGCGTGACTTCAGAAAAATGTTATGAAATTGGGGGCTTTGAGCCCCCTTTTTTATTTTGTTTTGCCGGTTGATTATCCATTGAGTTTATTATATGAAAACCACTTTAACGGGAAACAAATATAGCGGTTTTCGTGGAAGCGTTAATAGCGCAACTGCATCACCCGTCTTGAGCTCCTTCAGAAATTCAACGGTAAATGACGGAGCTGTATGATTATACAGACTTAAACAGGTATTGGTGGATGGGAAAAAATATTGTCGAAAAAATTCTTTCCGGTCATCTGGTTTCGGGAAATCTGACGCCGGGGGAGGAAATCGGTGTTCGTATCGATCAGACCCTGACGCAGGATGCCACCGGCACGATGGCCTATCTGCAATTTGAAGCCATGAATGTGGCAAAAGTGAAAACAGAGCTGTCTGTAAGCTATATTGATCACAATACCATTCAAATCGGTTTCGAAAACGCTGATGATCATTGTTACCTGCAAAGCGTGGCGCAAAAATTCGGCGTGGTTCTTTCCCGCGCCGGCAATGGCATCTGCCATCAGGTGCACCTGGAACGATTCGGAAAGCCTGGAAAAACGCTGATTGGATCCGACAGCCACACGCCCACCTGCGGAGCACTGGGGATGATTGCCATCGGCGCCGGCGGTCTTGACGTGGCACAGGCAATGGCCGGCGAACCGTTTTATCTGTCCTGCCCCTCTGTTGTCAGAATCAACCTGAAAGGCAAGCTGAACGCATGGGTCTCCGCCAAAGATGTGATTCTCAAAGTGCTGGAAATTTTCACAACAAAAGGCAACGTCGGAACCATTTTTGAGTACGGCGGAGACGGAATTGCCTCCTTGAGCGTTCCCGAGCGAGCCACTATCACCAATATGGGAGCGGAGTGCGGGGTAACAACCTCCGTTTTCCCGAGCGATGAACTGACCAGACTGTTTCTGTGCTCACAGCATCGGGAACAGGACTATATCGGATTAAAAGCAGATAAAGATGCGGCTTATGCCAGGATTGTTGATATTGATCTTTCGCAGCTGGAACCACTGACCGCTAAACCGCACAGTCCGGATAATATCGGCACCGTTGGCAGCATGAAAGGCATTCCTGTCAACCAGGTTTGTCTGGGAAGCTGCACCAATTCTTCCTACAAGGATCTGGTCACGGTTGCCAAAATTCTCAAGGGACGTATAGCTCACCCGGATGTAAGTTTTATTCTGGCGCCGGGGTCGCGTCAGGTGCTGGATAATCTCGCTCGCGACGGCTATCTGGCCGATTTGATTGCATCCGGCGCCAGGCTGATGGAAAACGCATGCGGCTTCTGCATCGGCAACAGCCAGAGTCCAAAATCCGGAGCCGTGTCGCTTCGAACATCAAATCGTAATTTTCTGGGACGATCAGGAACCATGGATGCCGATGTTTATCTGGTGAGTCCGGAAACGGCTGCAGCGGCTGTCATCACCGGCCGTTTTACCGATCCGCGTGATTTAGATATGGAGTACCCGCAGGTTCAAATGCCCAAGAACCTGATCATTGACGACAGCATGATCATTTGGCCGGACCATGCGGAAAGCAGCATCGAAATCTGCCGCGGCCCGAATATCGGTGATCCTCCTTCCAATATGCCGTTGCCCGACATTCTGTCCGGGCAGGTCACAATCAAAGTCGGAGATAAAATCACAACCGATCACATCATTCCGGCGGGAGCGCGGATGAAATACCGTTCAAACATCCCCAGATATTCGGAGTTTGTGTTTGAAAACGTGGATGCATCCTTTGCCAACCGCGCTCTGGCACTGAAAGAAAAAGGAATCCACAACATCATTGTGGCGGGGCTTTCATACGGACAGGGATCATCGCGTGAACATGCGGCCATTTGCCCCATGTATCTGGGGGTTCGCGCGGTTATCGCCAAATCAATGGAAAGGATCCACGCCGCCAACCTGATCAACTTCGGCATCCTGCCTCTGAGCTTCCTCAAAGACAGTGATTATGATGCCATCGGCCAGGGGGATGAACTGGAAATCCCGGAATTGAAAGCAGCCATTACAGAAGGCAGAGAACTGATCGTGCAAAACAAGACAAAGGGGAGTTCCTTCCCTGTTACATACGCCTTATCTTCACGCCAGAAACAGATGATCCTGGCCGGAGGCGCGCTCAACGTCCGCAGCAGTCAATAAATAATAATGGAGCAAGATGAGTACATGACAAAAAAAATTAAAGTAAAGACAACTCTCGTCGAAATGGACGGAGACGAAATGACCCGCATCATGTGGCAGATGGTCAAAGACAAGCTTCTTTTCCCCTATCTGGACATGGACATTGATTATTACGATCTTCACGTCAAACACCGCGATGATACGGACGATCAGGTCACCGTTGACGCCGCCCGTGCCATTATGAAATACGGAGTCGGAATTAAATGCGCGACCATCACACCCAATGAAGACCGCGTAAAAGAATACCATCTCAAAAAAGCCTGGAAAAGCCCCAACGGAACAATCCGCGCGATGCTGGACGGAACGGTTTTCAGAAAACCCATTCTCGTGAATAACATCAAACCCGGCGTTTCCTCCTGGAAAAAACCGATCACCATCGGACGCCATGCCTACGGTGACGTTTACAATAATTTTGAGCTGGATATTCCACAGGCCGGAAAGCTGGAAGTGGTTTTTACGCCGGCAGACGGGAACAGTCCGCAAACGACCCTGGTCAAAGATTTCCCTTCGGCAGGCATCGTCCAGATTAACCACAACCTGGAGCAATCCATCCTGAGTTTCGCAAAGGCTTGCTTCACATACGCGCTTGACGAAAAAATCGATGTCTGGTTTTCAACCAAAGACACCATTTCCAAAATATACGATGCCGGGTTTCGTGATATCTTTGACCGTGAATATGAAGCCAACTGGAAAGATCAGTTTTCCAGCGCCGGAATTGAATATTTTTTCACACTGATCGACGACGCAGTCGCGCGGATCATGAAGACAGAGGGCGGCATTTTATGGGCACTGAAAAACTATGACGGCGATGTGATGTCGGACATGATCGCTTCCGCAAGCGGATCGCTGGCCATGATGACGTCTGTCCTGGTATCCCCTCATGGCTGGTTTGAATACGAGGCAGCACACGGCACGGTTCAGAAGCATTACTACAAGCACCTGAAAGGTGAGGAGACTTCATCCAATTCAATGGCGCTGATTTTTGCCTGGACCGGGGGACTGCGCAAACGTGGTGAACTGGACGGCACACCCGATGTTGTCACGTTTGCCGATCATCTGGAAAAAGCGGCGATCGAGACCGTGGAAAGCGGAATCATGACCGGCGATCTGCTGCTGCTGGCTGAAAAGAGACCAACCAACCGGAAAGTCAACACGGAAGGTTTCATCAACGCCATCGCGGAAACCCTGAAGAAAAAAATGTGATGATTG
>CAYMYR010000021.1:0-41947 GCA_964394715.1 uncultured Smithella sp. | reverse complement strand
CATATCGACCGAAGGGAGATATCTTTGGTTTGCCGGGTCTTTCTTAAGATTTCTCACTGCGTTCGAAAGGACAGGATTGTAAAGCCGTTGTCGAGACCTTACATTATAGCATCGGATAAAAAAATTCAGGAGTAAGGTATATGATAATTGTAACCGGCGGCGCGGGATTTATCGGAAGCGCTTTTGTCTGGAAGCTCAACCGGGAAGGCATAGAAGATATCATCATCGTTGATCGCCTGGGAAGCACCGATAAATGGAAAAACCTTGTCAATTTGCGTTACGCGGATTATCTGCACAGAGACGCCTTTTTAAAAATGGCAGCCGAAGACGCCGTACCCTTCAAGGCAGACGCCCTGATTCACATGGGTGCCTGTTCCTCCACCACGGAACGCGATGCGGATTTTCTGTGGACCAATAATTTCTCCTACACGCGAACGATGTCGGTATGGGCGATGAAACAATCGATCCGATTTATTTACGCAAGCTCCGCCGCGACCTACGGAAGCGGATCGCAGGGTTTTTCCGACGAACACGCTAAAATACAAGGTCTGAAACCAATCAACATGTATGGCTACTCCAAGCAGGTTTTTGATGGTTGGGCCCTCAAACAAAACCTGGAAGGCAAAATGGCCGGAATCAAGTTTTTCAATGTTTTCGGTCCGAATGAATATCACAAGGGTGACATGGCCAGCGTCATTTTCAAGTCATTTCATCAGATCCGGCATACCGGCAAAGTCAGGCTGTTCAAGTCCTACCTGCCCGAATATGGAGATGGCGGACAGATGCGCGATTTTGTATACGTCAAAGACTGCGTCGATGCGATGTGGTGGCTTTTACAGAATCCATCCGCCAACGGCATTTTCAATCTCGGCACGGGCATAGCCCGCACATGGAATGATCTGATCCAGGCGGTTTTTGCCGCCATGAACATCAAGCCCCATATTGAATACATCGAAATGCCGGAAGGACTGCGTAATCAATACCAGTATTTTACACAGGCGGAGATGGGCAAGCTCAAAACGGCAGGCTGTCCCGTGAATTTTTCTCCTCTGGAGGATTCCGTGCGGGATTACGTGGTCAACTACCTGCAGCAGGCCGATCCGCATCTGGGAAACTAAGAATCAACGTTTTTCAGCCTTCGTGAATTGATCCGGAAGGCAACACAAAAAAACAGAAACTTCTCAGAGAGATTTTTGATATGAAAAGAGAGATTGTCTGCATCATTCCTTCGCGCTATGAATCCAGCCGTTTTCCGGGCAAACCCCTGGCTGATCTTTGCGGGAAACCCATGATTCAACATGTTTATGAACGCGTCGCCAGAGCAAAGGCTGTCCCTTACGTAGCCGTGGCAACCGACGATGTGCGAATTTTAAACGCGGTAAAAAATTTCGGCGGCAATGCCGTCATGACCGCAAAAACGCACCGTTCGGGCACGGATAGAATATCCGAGGCCGTGACAACCCTTCATCTTTCCGCGGACGCAATTGTCGTCAATATTCAGGGGGATCAGCCCATTTTTGAGCCGGTGCAGGTTGATGAGGTGATCGAACCTCTCCTGAACGATCAGGCCATTCAGATGTCCACCCTGATTTATAAAATCATTCTCGATGCAGAGATCACCCATCCTCATGCGGTCAAGGTGGTTCTTGATCATCAAAATTTTGCCCTTTATTTTTCGAGGGCAACCATTCCATATGTGCGTGATAAAAATCTGAAAGCCGATTATTACAAGCACCACGGCATTTACGCCTACCGCAGGGATTTTCTTGAAACGTTCACAAAGCTCCCGGAGGGGAAACTCGAAAAACTGGAAGCCCTGGAACAATTGCGCGCACTGGAATACGGCTATAAAATCAAATGCGTCATCACGCCCCACGACTCGGTCGAAGTGGATAATGAGCAGGAGCTGGACCGCGTGCGATATATTCTTCTGGCCAAGAAATAGGAACAAAACATTCACCCCGTGCTTTCGGAGGATACCATGAGTCCGCGCAAGAGAGTGGCTTTACTCATAACGATCATGGCTTTTATTGTTCTGATTATTGAATCCATCTCCATCGCTATTCTTTATCGCACGGCATTTAACGAACAAAAGGAATTTCTTCGCAATATCGTAACCAGCCAGGCACGCTTGATTGAAGCCGTTTCCCGGTTTGATCGTCTTCACAGCCCGAATTTTTCCGGGGGGCCAACTGAGGCGACTTTAAGCCAGATCATTGATGCGCATTTCCATTATAAAGGATTTGGCGACACCGGTGAATTTACTCTGTCGAAAAGACAGGGAGATAATATTGTTTTCATTATAAGCCATCGTCATGATGAGATTTATCAACTCAAGCCTGTCCCTTTCTACTCAAAGTTGGCAGAACCAGCACGCCTAGCCCTGTCCGGTCAATCCGGAACCATTGTAGGTCTCGATTATCGAGGAGTGCATGTGCTTGCCGCATTTGAACCGGTGCGAGGATTGGGCTGGGGAATTGTCGCAAAGCTGGACATATCCGAGGTCCGCGCCCCCTTCATTAAGGCTGCAGCCATTTCCGGAATTCTGGGAATCTTCGCCATCATTGTGGGTACAATCATTTTTATTAAACTGACGAATCCACTGATCGATAACTTGAATAAGACTGTCACCGAACTGGAAAATGCTTTGGCCAGTGTCAACCAATTGAGCGGCTTGTTGCCTATTTGCGCCTCCTGTAAAAAAATACGTGACGATAAAGGATATTGGACGCAAATTGAAGCCTATATCCATGATCATTCCGAAGCAAATTTCAGCCACAGCATTTGTCCCGATTGTGCCAAAAAACTGTACGACGATTTGTATAAAAAGAAATAAATTGGTTTATCTATTTATTGTAAGATGGATTCAATATAAAACTTTATGAAAGACTCTTTGAAAATTCTTAATAATCAAACCGTTGAAAGTTCTTCAGGCTGGTGGGTCGAGATCCTGTCCACTGACTCGCTGATGTATTCCGAGGAAGGAAAAAGCATTCTTTTTGAGATGGAAGAGCACCGGGATGCAATCGGAGCAGATGTGGAGTGGACCATTTATGAGCCGCGGGTCTGGTGCTGGGACAAGCAAAAAGAGCAGATCATTTCGCAAAAAGAGAGTTCTGAAATATTAAACCGGATCGAGCTGGCTTTCTGGATGCTGGATCTCAAAATCAAAGAAATTATCTAGTCAAAAAGCGGTCACGGCTGACCGTGACCGCTCACCTTCGCTGTTGCGCGTTAATCTTTAAACACCGCCCCTGTTGAAGCCGATGTAACCATTTTTGCATAGCGGGCCAGATAACCTGTCGTAATGGCGGGTGTCCAGGCTTTAAGCGATTTGCACCGCTTCTCCAACTCGGCATCGTCAACTTTCAGAGTCAGTTTCTTGGCCGGAATGTCGATGGCAATGATGTCGCCTTCTTTTACAAGCGCAATGGTTCCTCCCTCTGCCGCTTCCGGCGAGATGTGCCCGATGGCCGCGCCCTGTGTACCGCCGCTGAAACGTCCGTCGGTCAGAAGCGCCACGGATTTATCAAGCCCCATACCGACAATGGCGGAAGTCGGCGAAAGCATCTCCCGCATGCCCGGACCGCCTTTCGGGCCTTCGTAACGGATGACCACGATATCTCCCGGCTTGATTTTCCCGCCCAGGATTGCGGTAATGGCTTTGTCTTCCGAATCAAACACACGGGCTCTGCCTTCGTTTACCTGCATGGCCTCTGCCACAGCGGACTGCTTGACCACTGCACCGTCCGGAGCCAGGTTGCCGCGTAAAATGGCAATGCCGCCCTGTTTGGAGTATGGTTTGTCA
This sequence comes from uncultured Smithella sp., assembly GCA_964394715.1. Classification (GTDB taxonomy): domain Bacteria; phylum Desulfobacterota; class Syntrophia; order Syntrophales; family Smithellaceae; genus UBA8904. The sequence continues at coordinate 38,139 of CAYMYR010000021.1, read as the reverse complement.
AGCGGACGGATGACTTCGTCGTTCAAGACACGGGCCGTTTTTAGATTGGCCGCAACGGTTTTTCCGTTTACCGTCATGGCTTTCTCGCTGATCACACCCAGTTTGCTGATCACTTTCATGACGGCCTGAATACCCCCTGCCGCGTCCAGATCCTCAATGTGATGAGGCCCGGCAGGGCTTAGCTTGCATAGATTCGGTGTTTTCTCACTAATCTTATTAAACAGGTCCAAATCCAGCTTGATACCGGCCTCGTGGGCAACGGCAGGAATATGCAGGACCGTATTGGTGGAACAGCCCAACGCCATATCGACAGCTATGGCATTTTTAAAGGCGGCGAGCGTTGCAATATCGCGCGGCCTCACGTTTTTCCTGAACAGATCCATAATTTTCATTCCTGCCTGCTTTGCCAGACGATGCCGTGCGGCAAGAACCGCCGGTATTGTGCCGTGTCCGGGCAGTCCCAGTCCCAGCGCTTCGGTCACGCAGTTCATGGAATTGGCCGTGTACATGCCGGAACAGGAACCGCAGCCGGGGCACGCACAGTCTTCCAGCTGCTGCAGTTCAGCGGAGGTTATTTTTTTGGCTTTCACCCCGCCAACGCCTTCAAAAACCGAGATCAGGTCAACGGCTCTGCCGTGAAGTCTACCCGCCAGCATCGGTCCTCCGCTTATGAATATGGATGGAATATTCAGCCTGAGCGCCGCCATCAGCATTCCGGGAACAATCTTGTCGCAATTGGTGATAAACACCAGTGCGTCAAAAGGATGGGCTGTCGCCATGATTTCAATGGAATCGGCGATCAATTCACGGCTGGCCAGCGAATATTTCATGCCCGCATGATTCATCGCAATGCCGTCACACACACCGATGACCGGAAATTCCACGGGCGTCCCGCCTGCCATGCGTATTCCCGCTTTTACATCCGCAGTAATCAGGTCCAGGTGTATATGTCCCGGGATAATTTCGTTGGCGGAATTCACCACGCCGATGATCGGCCTGGCAATTTCTTCATCCGTGTAACCCATCGCCTTGAAAAGGGACCGGTGCGGCGCCCGCTCCAATCCTTTTTTCATCAAATCGCTTCTCATGGTTGTCTTCTCCATCAATCCTAAATTAATAATTTAACGGGTTCGTAAAAAGATCAAGATGCAAGGCGCGCAAGTCGTGAGGAATGAGACGTATTTTTTCATACGTCGCAATGACGAGAGATGCAGCGCAACACAGCAGGTTGGCTTTTTACGAAGACGTTCCTATTTTTTTCGCTTTTCCGGTCTCAATTCCCTCACGGCCGCACCTGCCTGCCACATCTCGGACTCGCGCATTTCCTTGAGCTCGGCATTCAATTTTTCCTTGTAATCCGGTGCGCTGTTTACCCTCAGAACCACTTCCGTTTCCTTTCCGGTGGCAACAGAGCTATAGAGTTCCGCAAAAACCGGTTCGACGGCTTTGCGGAATTTGTGGCGCCAGTCGAGCGCGCCGCGCTGCGCTGTCGCCGAGCAGTTGGCATACATCCAGTCCATCCCGTTTTCACCAACCAGGCGGATCAGGCTCTGTGTGAGTTCTTCAACCGTTTCATTGAAAGCTTCACTCGGAGTATGGCCGTGCTTGCGCAGCTCGGCGTACTGCGCTTCCATCATTCCGGCAAGCGCGCCCATCAGCACGCCGCGTTCGCCGGTCAGGTCGCTGTATACTTCCATCTGGAAGGTGGTCGGAAAAAGAAATCCTGAACCAATGGCAATCCCCAGTGCCAGGGTGCGCTCCATTGCGCGGCCGGTCGCATCCTGATGCACGGCAAAACTGGAATTGATGCCGCTGCCGTCAATAAAATTGCGGCGTACGCTGGTGCCCGATCCCTTGGGGGCAACCATAATCACATCGACAAAATCAGGCGGAATAACGCCGGTCTGATCTTTGTAAACGATGGAAAAGCCGTGTGAAAAGTATAGCGCGTCACCCTTTTTCAGGTGGGCTTTGACTTTCGGCCACAAAAGCATCTGCGCCGCGTCGGATACCAGATATTGAATGATGGTTGCTTTCTCCACTGCTTCTTCAATCGGGAAAAGGGTCTCACCGGGAACCCAGCCGTCGGAAATAGCTTTTTCCCAATAGGGTTTGTCTTCCGGAGACTGCCCGATAATCACATTAATACCGTTGTCTTTCATATTGAAAGCCTGCGCAGGTCCCTGAACGCCGTAACCCAGAACCGCGATCACTTCATTTTTGAGGACGTCCTGCGCTTTTTTGACCGTGAATTCTTCCGCGGTCACCACATCTTCCATTGTGCCACCAAAATTGATTTTTGCCATATAACCCCCTGTTTTTTATTGATTGATTCTTAATGATTGCATGTTTTTATTTTAATCTTCCAGTGTCAGAGCGACCAGGCCTGTTCTGGTGATGTCCGTAATCCCCAGCGGTTCCAGACGGGCCAGCGAAAATTCGATTTGTCTTTTGTCCCCCGTGATTTCGATAATCACGTAGGTATCGCCTGAAACGATTACTTTCCATTTATTTGCATCAACCGCATTTTTCACGGCTTCTGCACTCTCGCCTGTCAGATTCAGCCGCACCAGAACCATTTCGCGATGGACGGACTCAACATTGGTCAGATCATCGACGGATATTACATCCACCAGCCTTTGCAGTTGATTCTCGATCCGGGTGATCGTCGCCTGGGAACCCGAAGTCGTCATCACAATTTTCGATATGTCGTTTTGCGTTGTTGTGTTCACGCAAAGACTGTCAATGTTATAGCCTTTGCCGCCGAGCGTTCCGGCAACTCTCGCCAGAACGTCCGGTTTATTGTGCACCAGAATTGAAATAATATGGTCCTTTTTCTCCATGTTATATAACCTCACCTTTATTTTTAACGATTGACGGTTTCGTCAAAACCTAACGTTAATTGATCATTTCTCTCGATCCCAGAGTCATTTGATTGATCGATCCGCCCGGATGCACCATGGGATAAACACATTCATCCCGCGAGATACGGAAATCCATAAGCACGGGTTTATCGGCTGCCAGTCCCTGCTTCAACACGGTTTCCACTTCGGCCGGTTTGGTCGCGCGCAGGCCAATCACGCCAAAAGCTTCCGCCAGTTTTACAAAATCCGGCGCGTACGTCATGTCCGTGTGAGAATATCGCTTATTGTAAAACATTTCCTGCCACTGTCGCGGCATTCCAAGAAATTCGTTGTTCAACAAAACCACTTTCACGGCAATATTATACTGAGCGGCAGTCGCAAGTTCCTGGATGTTCATTTGGATGCTTCCGTCACCCGCAATCGCCACAACCTGCTTATCCGGAAATGCGCATTTGACGCCGATGGCGGCGGGCAATCCAAATCCCATCGTACCCAGTCCGCCGGATGAAACGAACGTGTTGGGCCGGTCAAAATGGAAAAACTGCGCCGTCCACATCTGATGCTGACCGACATCCGTCGTAATCAGGGCATCGCCTTTGGTCAGCTCCTGCAATTTTTGAATTACGTACTGCGGTTTAATGACTTCACCGTTCTGGCAGTAGTTCAACGGAACTTTTTCCCGCCATTCGGCAATTTCGCTAAGCCATTGGGCACGCGAACCGGCATCCTGCATGTAGTGATGTTCCTCCAGAAAACGAAGGATATCCTTCAGTGTGGCCTTGGTGTCGCCGATAATCGGCAGGTCTATGGTAACATTCTTATTAATGGAAGAGGGATCAATATCAATATGGACAATCTTGGCGTTGGCGGCAAAAGTTTCAATGGAGCCGGTCACCCGATCGTCGAAGCGAACTCCGACAGCCAGCATAAAATCACAGTGGCTGACAGCCATGTTTGCGTAATACGTACCGTGCATCCCCAGCATTCCCAGCCATAAAGGATCAGTGCCCGGAAAAGACCCGAGACCCATCAGGGTCCCCGTGACGGGGATCTCGTATTTACGGGCCAGGAGGGTTAATTCTTCAGAAGCTTTCCCGAGAATTACTCCCCCTCCGGTCATAATCAGTGGCTTTTTCGCCGCATTAAGCATGTCAAATACATTTGCCATTTTTTTCGGCGCCGGTTTGTAAACCGCTTCATGATTACGAATTTTTATGTTTGCGGGATCATAGTCATATTGTGCGGCCATGACATTTTTCGGCAAATCCACAAGGACCGGCCCCGGTCGTCCGGAACGGGCAATGTGAAAAGCTTCTTTAATCGTTGAAGCCAGCTCCTCAATATTGCGCACCAGAAAATTGTGCTTGGTGCAGGGGCGGGTGATGCCGGTGATGTCGCACTCCTGAAAGGCGTCGTTGCCGATAAGACCCGTCGGCACCTGCCCGGTAAATACCACCAGGGGGATGGAGTCCATGTTTGCCGTGGCAATGCCGGTAACCGTATTGGTAGCACCGGGGCCGGACGTTACCAGGCAAACGCCGACTTTTCCGGTCGCGCGAGCGTATCCGTCGGCGGCATGAACCGCGCCCTGTTCGTGGCGCACCAGAATGTGCCTGAGATTGCTTTCATAAAGTTGATCATAGAGATCCAGGACCGCTCCACCCGGATAGCCAAAAATAATGTCAACTTTTTCTTCTTCGAGCACTTTCAGAAAAATTTCCGTGCCTTTCAACTTCATATTCTATGATTCCTCCATTGCCTTTGATCAAACAGCCCTAAAACTGAAAAAGCCGCCAGTTTCTTTAGGAAAAAGCGGCCTTGACTAGATAAAGCAAAGCCGCGGGCTTTTCGGGGCCCGCGGCTTGTATCTCTTTTCTTAACGATACAGAGCGGCAGACCCCATGGGTACGACTACTACGACGAGTAATCTTACAATGGCCTGATTCAAAATTCTGCCGCTGTCTAAATCTTTAAGAAACATAATTACTTCCCGATTAATGGTTCCTCTTTAACGAAAAAAATGTCTGTTGTCAAGAGGCATTCTTAATGGCTTTCATTTTTTAACGGAACAGTTCTTCGGTTTCTTCCGTCAGATTATCTTCCTTTTTCACGGGCATGGCATTTTCCAGAAAGGTCTCATAGATTGCCTCCGAGCCCGTGCCCTGCGTCGGCGCACCGCTTTGCTGATCGACCTTGACAAAAACAACGCCTTCCGGAACAGGAAATTCCTCCACCGGTTCGTCTTTCAGCACTTCTTCCATAAAATAGAGCCAGATCGGCGCTGCTGCGCGTCCGCCTACTTCCTGTCTGCCCATAGGCCTTTCCTGATCAAAGCCAACCCAGACACCGGCAATCAAAGACGGTGTAAACCCGATAAACCAGGCATCACGGGTATCATTGGTTGTGCCCGTCTTTCCGGCAACCGGCCGTCCAATGCTTTTCACTCTCTGCCCTGTACCGCTTTCCACGACTTCCTGCATGACATGGGTCGTGATGAAAGCAATGCGGGGATCAATGACCTGTTCGGACTGTACCTTCACTTCCTCAAAAACATTGCCGGTGCGGTCAACAATCTTCCGGATAAAGTAGGGGTTGACTTTTTTCCCCGCATTTCCCAGAACAGCATAAGCGCGAACCAGCTCCTGCAGGGTAACGCCCGATGACCCGAGCGCCAGGGAGAAATTCCTGACCAGCGGAGAGGTAATGCCCATGTTTGCGGCATACGACGTTGCGTAATCAATGCCGATATCCTGCAGGATTTTCACCGTTACAACATTGCGCGACTGCACCAGGGCCTTCCGCAGGGTGATCGGCCCGAGGAACTTTCCATCATAGTTTCTGGGTCTCCACAGACCATCCGCCTGAGACCTGTCTTCAAAAACAATGGGAGAGTCAACAATCCGCGTGGAAGGGGTCATCCCCTTGTCAAAAGCCGCCGTATAAATCAATGGTTTAAAAGCGGAACCCGGCTGACGGCGCGATTGCGTTGCGCGGTTAAATTCACTTTTTTCAAAATCGCGCCCGCCCACCATTGCGACAATAGCTCCTGTTTTGACGTCCATGCAGTAAAGCGCTCCCTGCACCAGGCCTTTCTCGTACTTTTCCCGTTCCTCCATTTCGGTCAGACCTTTTATCAACGCGTCACGGGCCGCCTTTTGAGCCGATAAATCGAGAGTTGTGTAAATCGACAGCCCCTCTTTATAAAGAATGTCTGATCCGTATTTTTCCTGCACATAGCGGCGGACCATCTCAACAAAATGCCCGGCGACTCTGTCCTTCGGGGCTGCCCGCTTCAGTTTCAGGGGGGCAGCAACGGCCGCGTCCATCTGTTCCCTTGTGATGAAACGTTCCTCCATCATGCGGGTCAGCACGTACGTCTGCCTCTGTTTCGCGCGGTCGAAATAAAAAAACGGTGAATACGTGGTGGGGGCTTTCGGCAGACCCGCCAGCATCGCCGCCTCCGGCAACGTCAGGTCCTTCGTGCTCTTGCCAAAATAGCCGATCGACGCCGATTCTATTCCATAGGTACCGTGTCCCATGTAAATCTGGTTAAGATACAGATAGAGGATTTCATCTTTCGTCAGATATCGATCAATACGATACGAAAGAACGGCTTCTTTGAACTTTCGAATGTATTTTCTTTCGGGCGTCAGGTACATCATTTTGGCCACCTGCTGGGTAATGGTACTGCCGCCCTGAACAATTTTACCCGCTTCCACGTTTTTGAACATGGCACGGAAAATACTGACCGGATCAAATCCCTGGTGCTGATAAAAGCGGGAATCTTCGGCCGCGACGAAAGCATACTTGACCAGGTCCGGAACTTCCGAAATCGGAATGATTTTTCTGTCTTCTAAAAAAAACTCCTCCAGAAGCTCATCGTTTGCATCATAAACCTTGGAAGCAATGCTCGGCCGGTAATCCTTCAACGCGTCAATTCCCGGAAGATCCCTGGTCAACGTGTAATAGGTTGTATAACCGCCCACTGCCAGCACCAAAAGCAGCAGGAAAAATACAAGCAATATTTTAAAAAAGATCAACAATTTGCTTGATTTCTTTTTCTTTCTTCTGAGTTCAGACATGGTCCAATCCCGGCCCCTCTCCTTCCGGCTTTATGCGGATTCCTCTTTCTTCCGACCTGCAAATTTTGCAACAAATATACTCACTTCATACAGAAACAGCAAGGGAATCGCCATCAATATCTGGCTTAACGCATCCGGAGAAGGCGTAAGAATCGCGGCAGCTATAAACATCAATAAAATAGCGTACTTCCTGTTCTTGGAAAGCATCTTGTCGGTCACAATCCCCAGTTTCGCCAGAAAGAAGATTAACACGGGCAACTGGAACGACACACCGAAACCCAGTAAAAACTTAATAAAAAGACCTATGTATTCGTTGAAAGAAATCATTGCCTGTAAATACTGATTATTGAAACTGACAAAAAAACTAAATGCCGGAGGCAGGACAACAAAATAACCGAAAACAACACCGCTCAAAAAAAGGATGGTGGAAGACAGAACAAACGGCACCACATACTTTTTTTCATGTGGAAGCAGCGCCGGCGAAATAAACTTCCATACCTGGAAAAAAATGAAAGGACTGGTCAGGATCAGGGAAGAAAAAAATGCGACTTTCATATATGTGAAAAAAGCCTGGGTCAATCCGGTGTAAATCAGATAGCTGTTTTTGGGGAGAGCTTCGACCAAAGGCTTGGTAATGACGGCAAACAGCGTATCTTTAAAATAGTAGCAGACCAGGAAACCGACTCCCAGCGCAATCAGAGCGTTTGTCAGTCTTTTGCGCAATTCTATCAAGTGTTCGGTCAAAGACATTTTGGCATCTTCGTTCGTTTCCATAGTTACCGTTTTTCAGAGTGCTGAGATCGCAGAGGTTGTGTTGGATTTATTTTGTACCGGCGTCCCTGCCGGCTGCTTCATTCTTGTCTTCAGGTTCAGATTTTTTTACCAGGAGTGAATTTTCCAGCCCGTTGCCCTGATCAGTCTTTTTGTCTTCATCCTTCAGAGTATCTTTCAGATCATCTGTGATTCCGTCTGTCGCGTTCTTAAAATCCCGAATTCCTTTACCGAGTGTTTTGGCAAGATCAGGCAGTTTTTTGGGCCCGACGATTAAAAGCGCGATAATCGCAATGATGATCAGCTCCTGGAAACCTATCCCAAACATGTGTGGACAACTCCTTAAAATTTATTGCTTACCTATATATTGATTGCCGGTTTTGTCAATATGTTTCACACAAAAGGTCTTCCCTGGCCGGTTGGTATCCAAGGTATATCCATATCCATGAAATATTTCCTCTTTCATCATGAACATTTCAACTTGACTGGGCTTTATCGATCTTATACGCCATGCATATGACCGTTGATAAACAAATTACAGAACTTACCCGAACGGGGTCCGGTATAATCATCGATATGGCACGATGGGGCACGGCCGTGCTGACCTCGTTTTTATTGCTGGCAGGCGTCTTTACCGGCAATCCGGTTTTTTACGGGATCGCCGCGTTTACAGCGCTGGTTACATTTGCGATCTGGCAGACCACTCCTCACTTGCACAACGCCGCCAGGGGTTTGAAAGAAGGTTTCAGACAAAATGGAACGGTGGAAATCAGTATGCGGCAATGGACAGACCCGGATTCCCATCGCCATGAATCCTGCCACGGCCTGATCGCCATAGATAACCAGCCCCTGTGGCAGATGGAATTTGTGATCTCCCAGCACTGGCAGCCCGTGGAAGGAAAGTATCGTGCACAGTTGGTTTTTATCCCCGGCGTGGAATGGCCGGTTGCCATCCTGACGGAAGAAGGGCTGCTGTATCCACGTTTGAAACCCAGGCGCGCGGATGGTTTCCAAAGATAATTTTTATGGATCACAAAAAAAAATCAGCTTTGATTGTGGAGGGCGGTGGAATGCGAGGCATTTTTGCAGCCGGTATCCTGCACGCATTCGGCAACAAAGGTTTTGATCCCTTCGATTTGTATATCGGCGTTTCCGCTGGTGCCTGCCATTTGGCCTCTCATCTCGCGGGACAAAACAACCGCAATTTCGATATTACCCTTCGCTACTCGCTGTCCCGTCAATTCATCAATCCCTGGCGGTTTCTTAAGGGTGGACACCTGATGGATCTGGATTGGATGTGGGAACAGACGATCAAAAATTATCGTCTCGACCTGAAACAGATCGAAGAAAAACTCCAGACGCAAAAAAAAGATTACCTGATTGTCGCCACATCGATGGAAACAGGCGAGCCGTTGTATCTGCGTCCTGATATAAATACACTGGAGCACTATCTGAAAGTTTCCAGCTCTCTGCCGATTCTCTACCGTAGAGAAATGGATGTAAATGGTGAAAAGGCAACCGACGGCGGCATATCGGATTCCATTCCGGTGTGTGAAGCCCTGCGACGGGGCGCAACGGATATCACTGTAATCCGGTCTCGCTCTGCCGGTTATGTAAAAAAGAAAAGCCCCATCGTCTTGGCTGTTTTTTCCCGGTATTTTCGAAAATACCCCCGCCTGGTGGAAGCGTTCAGGCAGCGCGCTGACCGTTACAATGCGGCCGTTGCATTTATTAACAATCCACCATCAGGCATCTGCATCGCGCAACTCGCACCGCCCGCCTCTCTGGAGATCGGACGAACCACTAAAAATGAAGCTACGCTGCGTAAAGCTTATAAAGCAGGCATTGATTATGGAAACCGATTCATTGAACCCTACGTTCCGTTCGGACACAATAAATAACTTTACAAAAACACTCTCTCCATCTATCAGTAAATGAACATGATATCGAGAAACAGGATTGTATGGAAAAAATACTTTTAGCGGTTTTTCTTATTTTATTTATCGGGCGAATGGCCTTGCGTTATGTCCTGCAGTGGTTTAACACCCGTCATCTGAAAACGCATGGCCGGGAAATCCCGCCGGTGTTCCGGGATGAAATTGATGAAACAACTCTCCACCGAATGGTGGACTACACCTTTGACCAGTCGCGCCTGGAATCCAGGGAGCATCTTTCAGGAGACGCCATTGAACTGGCCGTGATATTCCTGCTGTTGCCCCCGGGAGTCGCTTGGCTTTCCTCCGTCCATATCCATCTCATCGTGCAGGCGCTGATCTTTTTCGCCGGCCTTGCAATCATCAGCGGGGCAGCCGGCCTGCCGTTCGACATCTATCATACCTTCGTTCTGGAAAAAAAATACGGATTTTCCACCATAACATGGAAACTGTGGCTGGCGGATCTTTTCAAATCGGTGCTGATTTCCGCGATCCTGATGACCATCATCGTCAGCGCCCTCATGTCATTTGTCCTGTATCTGCCGCAAAGCTGGTGGTTCTGGGGATGGATGTTTTTCACCTTGTTCCAGCTGACGCTTCTGTGGCTTTACCCGGTGCTGATCGCGCCGCTCTTCAATAAGTTTGAACCGGTCCGGGACGCTGAGCTCAGGGGGAAAATACTGGCGCTGTTGGCCAAGGCCGGTATTGAAGCCAAGGGAATATATCAGGTGGATGAAGGCAAACGATCCAGACATACCAACGCCTATTTTACCGGGATCGGCAAAACAAAGCGCATTGTTTTATATGACACGCTTCTGGCTTCACATACCCATGAAGAAATTGTTTCGGTTCTGGCGCATGAAATCGGACACTGGAAAAAGAAGCATGTTCTCAAACAGCTGGCCTTCATGGTTATTGCTTCACTGTTTCTGTTTTATTTTGTATACGTTGCCACGGGATATCTTCCATTATACGGCGCCTTCGGCATTGACCATACCCCTGTTTATGCCGGCCTGTTTCTTCTCTCTCTCTACCTCGGGGCGGCGGGATTTTTCCTGGCCCCCCTTGGCACGGCCATCACGAGGCATTTCGAACGCGAAGCAGACCGGATGGCTTATGAACTCACGGGTACTACACGTCCCATGCTCAGCGCCCTCAAACGCCTGGCAAAGGACAACCTGAGCAATCTCCACCCGCATCCCTGGTATGTCATCTTTTATTATTCGCATCCGCCGCTTACTGAACGTATTGAATATTTGCAGGCAATGGATTATAAAAAAGAGAATGTTTAGGAGAACCGGATATGCCGATCTATGAATTTTATTGCCGGAAATGCAACACCATTTATAATTTCTTCTCCCGATCCGTCAACACGGATAAAATCCCGTCATGCCCGCGCTGTAAAAATATCCGCCTGTCCCGGCAGATGTCTGTCTTTGCAGCCATCACAGGGGGAAAGAAGGAGGAGTCCGCAAACGACCCTTTCAGCGGCCTGGATGAAAGCAAAATGGAAAAAGCCATGATGCAGCTCGCAACGGAAGCTGAAAAAATGAACGAAGATGATCCGCGTGCCGCGGCAAAACTGATGAGAAAATTGTCGGAAACAACGGGAATGAAGCTGGGAGAGGGTTTTCAGGAAGCCCTGAAGCGCATGGAGGCAGGAGAAGATCCGGACAAGATCGATGAAGAAATGGGTGACATCCTGTCGTCTGAAGATCCGTTCGGGGAAAAGCAGGTTGGCGGGAAAAGATCTGTTTTACGGCTCCCCCGCAAGGATGAAACACTTTATGATCTCTAACCCGACTGACGGAATATTGGATAAACAACATGAAAGTTTTTGAACCGGCCTCCATCGGCTCCATTACCCTGTCCAATCATTTTATCCGCTCCGCAACAGCGGAGGGACTGGCAAACCATAATGGTTTCTGTTCGATGCCGATGAGCACGTTCATGGTGAAACTGGCCAAAGGCGGCGCCGGACTGATCATCACCGGTCATCTGGCGGTAAGCCGTGAAGGGCGTGCCGGGGAAAGACAGTTATGCATATGGAATGACCATTATCTTCCCGCGCTGATGGACATGACCCGCCAGGTGCATGAAGCAGGGGGTAAAATTGTGGCACAGATCAGCCATGCGGGAATTTTTGCAAATACCTCCCTGACCGGCGAGGCGGCGATGGGACCCATGCTCCGACAACAGAATGATGCAACCATCTGCCGTGAAATGACGTCCATCGATATTCGCAAAACGGTGAAAGCTTTTGCCAATTCTTCACGTCTGGTGAAGGAAGCGGGTTTCGACGGCGTGCAGATTCATGCCGCACACGGTTATCTATTAAGCTCTTTCCTTTCCCCCCATTATAACAACCGCCATGATGAATATGGCGGTACGGCCGAAAACCGGTCACGTTTTTTGCTGGAAGTGGTGCAGGCCGTCCGGGCATCCACAGGCAGCAACTTTCCGGTCCTGGTGAAAATGAACGCCAATGATTTTATGGCCAATGGAATAGGCATCGATGATATGATCTATACTGCGACCGCGCTGGAAACGTCAGGGGTTTCAGCCATAGAGCTCAGCGGTGGCACGCTGGAATCAGGAAAGATGGTTCCCGCACGCCGCGGCAGCATCAAGCCGGAAAACGAAGGCTATTACAAAGAGGAGGCCCGATATTTCAAGAAGAATGTCGGAATACCCCTGATTTTGGTGGGAGGCTTCCGCACCCTTTCCGTTGCGGAACAATTCTTACAGGAAGGCATATGTGATTTCATCGCCATGGCCCGCCCGTTCATCTGTGAGCCGGACTTGATCATGCGCTGGAAAAACCGCGAGCAGAACTATTCATCCTGCAATTCGGACAATCTATGCTATCTGCCGGTACAAGCAGGCAAAGGGCTTTACTGCCTGACCCAGGTAAGAAAAAAAACCAGGCCCCAGGCCTGAACCGGCCAACCCTTTCCGGACATTGAAAAATGCCGCTTTCTCAACGGGCAATTTTCATTTCCGAAATCATTCATTTTTTAAACAGGGCTTCCAGTTTTGCTTTGGGATCAGACGCCAGGCCCTGCGGCTTTTCTTTTGTGTCGCGGAAACGAAAGAAGTCGCAGAAATTGGATCGGTTTTTATCCACAACCCTTTCCGCCTGATTTTCCCTGCAGTCATTGTAAGCACCGCGTTCATAAAAAACACAGTTCAAACAGCAGTGAAGATCCGTACCGCAGCCAGGACACAGCGCCTGTCTGCCGACTGGACAATCCCCCGGTATTTCCTTCTGACAGAGATGACAGACTTTCATACATAAAGAAATACAGGCAACGGGGGAAAATTGTCAAGAACGTTTCATGGGCGGGGTGAAACACCATCAGTCGATCATTCAAGATGAAATTATCAGAGGACTGTGATATAAAAATTCATTATGTCTTTAAAATCCATCGGAGGTTGCTATGGCGGATAAATCGAAACTCGGCATGGAGTTTCCTGTTCGTTCCATCGAGGTTCCCAAAAATAAAATCGCAGAATTTGCCGCCGCCGTGGCGCAGCTGGAGGATATTGATCAAATTAAAGAAATTTACCTGGATGTCGATGCGGCAAAGAAAGCCGGCTATGAAAATATCCCGATCCCGCCGACTTTCCCCACCTGCTTCCCCTTCTGGACGGGTGGTGGACTGATGGGCATTGTAAACGGTGTGGGCGCAGATTTAAGCAAGCTGCTGCATGCTGAAGAAGAATACGAATTTTTGGCTCCGATTTACGCGGGCGACCACATTACCTGTACAATGAAAGTCGCGGAAATGTACGACCGCGGAAAAAAAGAAAGAAAAGGCTGGTACATTCAGGTAACGGTTCTGGTCACAGAAGCCTTTAACCAAAGAGGTGAAATGGTGCTCAGGGCACGCACGACTTTTATGGAAAGATAGGACGACAAGATGACGATTAATTTTGATTCGATAGCTGTTGGAGACAGCATGCCAAGTTATACATCTAAACCTATCACGAGGGCACAGCTTGCCCGCTATGCCGGAGCCTCCGGCGACTTTAATCCCCTGCACACGGATGAAACCTTCGCCCGGGCAATCGGTCTGGATTCAGTCATTGCCCACGGTATGTTCATTTCGGGCATTGCGGGCGAAGCCGTTACGGCCTGGATCGAAAACAAATATCTGAGAAAATTTTCCGTGCATTTCCTGAGCATGACAAAACCCGCCAATCTGGATGATTTTGAAAATACCAAAGATCGGGCAACGGTCACCGTAACCGGCACGGTAACCGACAAGTATGAAGAAAACGGCGAGAAGCGAATCCGCTGCGAAATCACTGTCCGGGATGCGCTGGGCGGCAGAAAGCTCAAGGGTTTTTTTGTTGCCGCGCTGCCCTGATCTCGTCTTTCTCAAAAAACGCAGCAGGTGATTTTATGAAAGCTTGCATACTGGTGATTGACGACGATGCCGTTGCCTGTGAATTCCTGCAGGAAGTTCTCCTGCGCGATGGCTATGACGTCACCGCGCTTACTTCCGCCCTCGACGCTCTTAAACATGACCTTTCGAAATACGATTTGTTAATGTCCGACATTCGCATGCCCGGGATGGACGGTCTGCAATTCTTAAGTGAAGTCCAGAACACCTGGCCGAATCTACCTGTTATTCTCATGACGGCTTACGGTTCTCTGGAAACCACCATGGAAGGAATTCGACTGGGTGCATGGGATTACATCAGCAAGCCTTTTTCCCCCGAAGAATGCCGCGCAATGGTCAAAAAAGTTCTGGAAGTGCGGGAATTGCGCCAGCGACGACAAGACAGCCCTCTGGAAGCTCATGAAGAGGCAAAACTGATCGGATCTTCCGCCACGATGGTTGAGTTTTACAAACAGATCGCACGTGTCGCGGATTCCCCGGCAAGTGTGCTCATCGAAGGTGAAAGCGGAACGGGAAAGGAATTGACCGCACGATCCTTGCATTTCATGTCATCGCGACGCCAGAAGCCGTTTGTGGTGGTGCACTGCGGGGCGATTCCCGACAACCTGCTCGAATCAGAACTTTTCGGCTATGAAAAAGGGGCTTTTACCGGCGCGGACCATCAGCATAAGGGCCTGCTCGAATCGGCTCAAGGCGGCACCGTTTTTCTTGATGAAATCACGGAAATGTCCACATCTCTGCAAAGCAAGTTTCTGCGGTTCATGCAGAATGGAGAAGTGCGCAGAATTGGCGGACATGACGTCCTGCATGTTGCGGTTCGCGTGGTCGCGGCCGCCAATAAAAACATCGATGAAGAAGTTCACGCGGGTCGCTTCCGCCTGGATCTCCTATACCGATTCATTGTGCGGCTGCGCGTCCCTTCTTTGCGGGAAAGAAGGGAAGATATCCCCCTGCTGATCGAGGCCATGCTGAAAAAATTGGGCTATACCGGCGTACGGATTTCAAACGAGGCCGTGGAATTACTGATGGCCTACGACTGGCCGGGCAATGTGCGCGAACTGGAGAATGTCCTGCAGCAGACCCTTCTGCTTTCGCCCTTTGTGGTGATTCTGCCGGAGAATCTTCCTGCCCGTTTCCGGCAAAAAAAGGCAGACGGGATAAACGGCAATTTGATGGAAATGACGCCCCTTGAGGAGGCGCAGCGGGAACAGATCGCTCACACCCTCCGCGAAACCTCCTGGAATCAAACCAGGGCCGCAGAAATTCTGGGAATTGACCGTAAAACCCTGCGCATGAAAATCCGTCGCTACGGCCTTCAGGATGAAAAGTGAACTTTTTTTGGTTTTAAACGGGAGCCTGATCGGCCATCCGCAGGTAAAGAGTGACTGTCGTCCCGGAGCCGGGCGTGCTTTGAATATCCCACTGACCGCCATGCGCCTTCATGATATCACGAACAATCGCAAGCCCGAGGCCGCGCATGGCTTCATCCTTGTGGGAACTGAAGAACGGCTCGCATACCTTTTGCAGAAGGTTCGCCTCGATGCCCTGTCCGTTATCGGTAATAGATATTCTGATGTTTCCGGCCGCACGGTCATCTTCGGCAGTGATATTGATTCTGCCTCCGTCCGGCATGGCGTCAATGGAATTCTGAATAATGTTCAAAAGGGCTGTTTGAATCCTGTAGCGGTCGACATATAAAGCTGCCGTTGACCGGTCGATATGCGTGTCAACGGCAATATGGTTCATCTGGATCAATGGTTCCACCAGTGGCAGTGTATCGTTCAATATGGCCTGGACCGTCATCAACTCGAAATTCGGTTCGGGAAGACGAGTTGCTTTACGGATATTTTGAATCACACTATCCAGTCTTCGGGTTTGTTCCACAATCAGATTTAACTTGTGTGCAACATCCGGCGGCCAGCCCTCCCGCTCCAGCATCAGCTGGGCAAGTCCTGCAATGGAATGCAGCGGCGTTCCGAGATCGTGGGCCAGATTCGCCGTTAAATGACCCAGGGCTGTCAATTGCTGCAGATCATCAACCTGTTTCTGAAGATGAACCACCTTAAGCGTTTCTTCGCGCACCCGATCAGACAAACGCCGGGTCAGTTCAAGATTCCTGGCCATAACATTTTGAATTTCGTCAGCCATCTGATTGAAGTGATTGGCCAGATGGCCCCATTCGTCCTCGCGGGTAACGGGGATACGCTCCACATATCTTCCCTGCCTGAATTCATCAATGGTTTCGATAATTCGTTTCAGGGGCCTGTCGATGATCCAGCCATAGCTCGCACCCAAAAGCAAAAGAATCGCCAGAAGCAGTCCTGCGCTTGTAAAAAGAAGCAGGAAGCGGGCACTGTTCATGATTTCAGTATTTGTACGAGAAAAGGCGATAATGCCGATGATGATACGGGCATCCCTGGCGTCTCCGGATACGGGATAGAGCAGCCCGAGAAATGGCCCTTCTTCCGTTGCGAGTTTGACATAGCGGGTTTTTCCTTTGGAGCTGACATCGGCCACCATTTTGTCCGGCCATTCATACTGAACACGGCTGGCGCCGGCAACATAATCAACGTGATGGCGGCGGGTATCAAAAATATCGATTCTGGCCAGGCGCGAATCCGTCTGAATATGATCCTGCAGGGCGGAATCCAGGGCGGCAATGCCCCGTTTTGTAGGAAAGTGCTGATAAAAAGTACTGACCGTCTCCGCTACACCCTCCAGCCGTTTCACCTGCTGATCGACCAGCAGCCTGTCCAGGGCGGTCAGTTGAATGATACCCCACAAGGCCATAGCAATGGCAAGGCCTGTCACAGTGAGTATCACAAGCCTTATTCGCACAGTCAAATTCTTGTTGCAGGCAATAATTCTTGTCAGAATATTCTTCAGCATAGCGTAAAGTTTATAACAGAAAGAAATAAATTAAACCATGATGAGTTCTTTTTGCACCGCGGTTTAAACGATGGTGAGGCGTGAAAAAAGGGATGAGTTTTCACTCATCCCTTTTCGATTATTCCTGTTCTTCTGAACTTATTTTGCGGCCGGAGCATCGGCGGGAGCTGGAGCCGGTGCTGCTGCTTCAGCCTTCTTTGCTTTCTTTGCCTTCTTTGCCTTCTTTACCTTCTTTGCCTTCTTTGCCTTCTTTGCAACTGCCTTGTCGGCTGCCGGAGCTGCTGTGTCAGTGGAGACAGCCTTGTCGGCTGCCGTTGCTGCTTTTTCGACGGCCTTGTCGGCTGCTTTGTCGGCGGCCACTGCTGCTTTGCCGGCTGCTTTGTCAGCAACCTTCTCAGCCGCAACGACATTCATGGTCAGTGCAAAAACAAATGCTACAACTAACAATACTACACGCTTCATCTTAAATCCTCCTTGTTAATGGTTGTTTGTTTACCCTTAAATATCTATTTAAAGGACTCCACTTTTAAAAAGGCACCCCGCAGATTACTTCACAACGGGTGCCGGTTTCTCTTTTGTCTGCTTCGTTCCATTGCTGCCTGAACCTTTTCCTGCCTTTGGTTTGGCAACCCTGGACGCTGTCAATTTTCCGTCTTTAACAGTGTAATCAATTTTAACAGAATCGCTTACTGCTATATCCTGCGCCGGATTTTCCAGTGCAAACTCCATGACTTCTATATTCCCTTTAATGCGCCGCTCGATCCTGATGGATGAGGGAGAGATTTCCACCACCTTGCCTCTGGCGTTCATCTTAGGCACTTTGACGTTAGTCGTTTTCAATACAACACCCTGGCTTGACTCCGTAACAGGTTTGTCGGCGGCAAAAGCAAGGGCTGCGATAAAACAAAGGACGCTTATGATGCAAACCAGAATTTTTTTCATAAACAGGGTTCTCCCGATTACTCTATGTCGTCACATAGCATTGACTATGCCAACTGTAAAAACAACGTGCTTACCTGTTAAATATTTGATATTACTGCATAAACATAAATGAACTTTTCTGCGGAATTTTGCGATCCCGGAGAAAAGGGGAATTACTCCTCATCCGGTGGAGAATAATGCATCAATTAACTAGCGAATAACAAATGAAAGGCTGTTTAACCCGTCAGGCGGCGGTAAATCCAGCAATGCAGATAAAAGAAAAAAGCTTCTTTGCCGCCCATGCTCAAAAGTTTTCCGGAAATATCCCGGACATCTTTCTGGCGGGTCACTTTATGATCGGCCAGGTAGATGCTTAAAAGGCCGCGGGTAATCAGCCGGTGAAATTTCGCATCGGGCAGACACGCAACGCTCGTCTGTGCCTTATGATAAAAATAACCAATCCGTTCGGTCATTTTTTCTTTATTTTCATAGTATGAGCAAAAATTCAGATCCTGGCCGCCGCGGTCCTCCTCCTGATCAATCAGATAATCCAGAAGGATGTGCAACCCCTGAACCCAGGGAAAGTAAACGTTTTTCATTTGGGAAATCAGCACGGCAGAAGTTGATGGATTGAACAATTGCGAAACTATGCAAAAAATCCCCAGGGTTGAGCCGGTACAAGCGGCAAATTCATACCAGGCCATGGGAGGCAGGTCTTTTGCGTGGCCTTCGAACCACGCCTGCAGGCGCGGCAGTCGCTCTTCCTCTTGAACATGTTTATGCACCTGCAAATCAACATAAAACCGGGCGAGCTCCTCGAGAGCGGTTGCGCCAAGATGATCGTCGGGAAGACCGCTCAAGACTTTCCGGCAAGCCTGAATCAGAGCGATTAAGTATCCGCCGTCGTCCCGTTCCCGCCTGAAACGGTAATGATCACTGAGCGGGGTATCCGGCAACAGGGCCTGCAGCATGGATTCATGCAGCGCGCGGAAATCATCCGGGTCCTGGGATGTACTTCGGTCGCACAGATTATCCAGATAATCGCTGATGGTCTGGTAAGCAACGATAAAAGCAATCGCCTCTTTATAATGAAGGCCGGCCAGCAGGCCGTAAAGAGCGCCGCCCTCACAGTGAAACATTTTTGTTGCAATACTGGCCAGCGCCTGTTTGCGCAGTTCCGGATCGGGAATCCGTCCGGCCCTTTCTTTCCACTGACGCAAATAAAAATGAGTAAGCGGTTGCACTTTCAGAATCATTTTTGTCGTGAGCGATATGAAACTGGTCGGTACCTTCAAATCCTGCTCCCTGCTGTTCACCTGTGTATGCGCAAACCTTTAGCACAGGCCGGCCTCCATCACAAGGCCGCGCAAATTGATCCATTGACCGTCTGCTCCGATTTATGATAGCTGTCCAATCCATGGTGACAAGATGAACAAACCAATCATTGACGCTGATGTCATTGTCATCGGCGGCGGGGCGGCGGGTATGATGGCTGCAGGGCGTGCGGCTGAGCTGGGCGCACGTGTGCTGCTTCTGGAAAAAACGGACCACTGCGGGAAAAAGATCCTGATCAGCGGCAAAACGCGGTGCAACCTGACCAACACCGCCGACATCAATAATTTCATTGCCATGTATGGACCAAACGGCCGTTTTTTACACGGCGTCTTTGCCCGCTTCTTCCGTCCGGAGCTGCTTTCCTTTCTGGAAAAACACGACCTGGAAACCAAAGCGGAGCGCGGAGGCAGAGTGTTCCCGGTGTCCGACGACGCCCGCAACGTGGTGAAGGTTTTTCAAAAATACCTGGCCGATCATAAAGTGCGAATCATTTTCAACGAACGGGTAAAATCGGTGAGGCTTGATCAGCAATCACGCTTTGCCGTTGAGACAGCGTCCGGTTGCTACTTCTCCCCGGCCGTGATTATCGCCACCGGCGGCGCATCCTGGCCGGCAACCGGTTCAACCGGAGACGGCTACAATATCAGCGCGGCGCTTGGCCACAGGATCATCACACCAAAACCGGCCCTGGTTCCCCTGGTTGTCCGGGAGCAAAACCTTGCCCGCTCCATGCAGGGCGTTTCTTTGCGCAACGTCCGCGCCACAGCATTTCAGGGAATTGCGGCGAGCGTGGATGCCTCCCGCATACCGGATAGCGACTATGGGCGCGGCGAAAAGAAAACTCCCCGGCCGCCGGTCCTGGAAAGCCGGTTTGGCGAAATGCTCTTTACACATTTCGGCCTGGGCGGACCGATCATCCTGCTGATGAGCCTGAATGTGGTTGAAGCCATGGAAAAGGGACCCGTCTCGATCCTCATTGATTTGAAACCCGCCCTGAGTGGGGAGCAACTTCGGAAACGACTGCAATCGGATTTAAATAAATTCAGTAAAAGAAAAATTGCGGGCATTCTGAAAGAATACCTGCCGTCAAAAATGATCCGGCCAATCATCGAGCTGGCCGGTCTGGACGCGGAAAAACCGGCTCACCAGATTGGCTCCGCCGAGCGGGATAGAATCATTGATTTGTTTAAAGCCCTGCGTTTCAATATCAAAGAGCCGCTGCCGATTGCCAGGGCGATCATAACAGCGGGAGGCGTCGCGCTGGATGAAATCGACCCGCGCACCCTTTCATCAAAAAAAGTGAAAGGCCTTTATTTTTGCGGCGAGGTTATGGACCTTGACGCCGATACCGGCGGCTACAACCTGCAGGCCGCGTTTTCAACAGGATACGTCGCGGGCGAAAGCGCCGCTGGTTATTCGCGATCACTTCCCCCCTCCTGAAACGAGTCTTGACATTTCTCTGCCCTACGGCCTGAAGGCAGATAAAAATGGCAAGGATGGTCATGAATGAAGAATATTGCATTTTGAAAAACCCCTTGACTTGGGCAATTCTCTGTTTCTATAGTTATGCAACAAAAAAGGAATTACCATCAGGAAGACCATGACCGATCAGGCGTCAGACGACAACAGTCGGGATCACATCCTCTCTCTTGAAGCAGACATAAGGAAATCCATTGAAAACGGATTTCCCCTTCTGAAGTTTAACCACAATCTCGAAAGTCATTTTCTTACCTACAATCTGGATGCCCGCAGGAAATTTTTTTTCGTCATGACGATTATTGCCATATTCATGTACAACCTGTTTCTCATTACAGACCGGGAGATGTTTCCGGACATGTACAGAACCGCCTGGCAAATCAGGCTGGGCATCGTCACCCCCTGTATGGTCATTATCCTGGCCCTGCTCCATTATCGTGTAATGATCCGTTACATTGATTTCATGGCCGATTTTCTCATTGTTCTGAGCGCTTCGAGCATTATTATGATTTTACAATTCAGCCATCATCCCAATGTTGTCCATTACCACACCGGTATTATCCTGATCATTATGTTCGGCAATATTGTCGTTCGTCTCCGATTCTGGCACGCTCTAACCGTTTCAACATTCATCTTGTTTTTTTACGTCCTGACGGTACCCGGCATCACCTCCATGGAGCCGCCGGTCATGATCAACAGCAGCGTCGTTTTGTTTTCCGCCATCATTATCAGTCTGATCGCCAATTACCAGATTGAAAACGCCCTTCGGAGGAACTACATCAACAACCTTTCAAAGGAAATCGAAACGATACGTCTCGAAAAGGCCAAAACAGAACTGGAGCTGATTTCTTCGCTGGATGTTCTGACGGGACTGGCCAACCGGCGGAACTTCGACACTTTCCTGGATACGGAATGGCAAATGGGTGCTCAGTATCGCACTCCGCTGTCTCTTCTTTTTTTAGATGTAGACAACTTCAAATCTTACAATGATCACTATGGCCATCAGGCGGGGGATGTCTGCCTGCAGAAGATTGCGGAGGTGCTGAAAAAATGTATCCATCGTTCCCGTGATTTGTGTGCCCGCTACGGGGGTGAAGAATTTGTTGTTCTCCTTCCCAATACAGATGAGCAAAGCGCTCTCCAGATGGCGGAAAAACTCCGAAAAAGCATTGAACTGGAAAATATTCCTCATGAGCATTCCCGTGTTGGCCCCTGCATAACGGTCAGCGTCGGGGTTGCCACCATGATGCCGCAAAAAACTCTGACTCCGCAACGGCTGATCGAACTGGCCGACCGGGCGCTTTACCGGGCGAAGGATCTGGGCAAAAATCAGGTACAGACGTTGGATAACCCGAATCATTCATCCTGATGTGCATATCCAATCATAGAAAGAAAACAGGATCATCCGGTCATAAGTGTATCATCAGGTGGAGTTTTCTTGACAGAACATGTAAAGAAACTCATATATCATGACTTTGTGGCGTAGAGCTTTCTGAAAGAGTTATTTTCTTATTTCCTAAATTCATACTATCTATCAATCGGAAACAATTCGTTAAAAAATGGCGGAATTCCAACTTGACATATGGTACAAGTATCTTGGTAAAGATCAGGGTAAAGCTAACTATTGGAGCAATAAAATTTATAAAGGGATAACATATGAGTTTTACCCGAAGAGAGATCATCAAACATGCATCAGTGTTTTGTCTAGCAACCATGTTGGGATGTGCCAAACAGGCGAATATCCCCTGGAACATCAAAGAAGAAGAGTTTGAAATATTTTCTGCCCCGTATTCTCCATATCCCCTGTACTTTTCCGACCTAAAGCCTGTCGTCAGTATCGTCAAGGTCAATGAAAAATGGAGTGATGCAAAAGGAATTGAATATGCCCTTACAAAGGCGATTGACCTCATTGGAGGTCTGAATCATTTAACGAAAGGAAAGGAACGCATTCTTCTTAAACCGAATTTAGTAAGTTTCAGTTCATCCGATACGACAAAGCCGACAGTTATTGAAGCCCTGGCTGCATTAATGAAAAAAGCCGGAAAAAATGTTTGCATTGGCGAGGCCAGTTCCGCATCATGGCTTAACACTAAAATATTTGTTAAGGGATTAGTCTGCAGCACAAAAGACCATACGAACTTGCTTCTTATTCAGGATGAAGTTTTTAAAAAGCTTGGTTATCTCGATATTTCTAAAAAGAATGATATCCCCCTTGTCAATCTTCATGTAGGAAAGATAGCAAAGTTGTCCATCCCAGACAACTTTGTCTTTAAAGAAATTTATATCCACGAATCTCTTTATAATACAGACATGATCTGTTCCGTGCCAATGATGAAGACACATGTATTTGCCGGTGTAACCTTGGCTCTGAAGAATGTGGGTATTGGTGGGTATCCCGGATTAGTGTACGGGTCGGTCAGGTCTGCGGTGCACAGGAAGGCAACTGAATTTGAACCAACAGGAACTGCCACTGCAATAATCGATATGGTCAAAGCAAACAAAATTGGTTTAAGTGTTATCGATGCTACTATGGCTATGGAAGGGAATGGTCCTACCAAAATTGCGGGTGGTAAATTACTAAAGATGAATCTTATCATAGCTGGGACCAATCCTCTGGCAACGGATATGGTTGCTGCCAATGTAATGGGATTTGAGGCAAATGAAATAGATACATTCAAATGGGCAATGAAGGCCGGAATGACACCAAATAAAATAGGTGACATTCAAATACTGGGAGAACGACCGGATGATGTGAAAAGACAGTTTAAGAAACCACAAATGCTGCCTTACAATCAGATACAAGACTGGTACGCTCCACCATGTTAATTATTGAAAACTTATCCCAAAACAATAAAAGGGGGAACATGATGAAAAGTAAATTATTGTTGATTGTATCTTGCGTGCTGATGTTGATAATATCAGGATGTGCGTGGCAAGAAAAGAATATCAAGAGCAAGGGGATGTTCCATGAGTTTCATGGCATTTACACGATGGTTGAACCGACGGATCTGAAGCTCTATCGCGCACTTCTCCCAGCGCCACTTGAAATGCCGGACCAACCAGTTATCTCCATATTTGTTGTAGATTATATCGATGTCTCTCCCTGGCCCATGACCCGCTATCAAGAAGGCGCCCTATTCCTGCGTTCCAAATATAAAGGCCAGGAGGGCTGGTATTGTAAGACCATGCCTGTGACCAAATGGTTTCCTAATCAGGGCGGTCGGGCTCTTGGCTTTCCCAAATATGTGGCCGATTCTATCACCCTAACTCCGGAAAGTAGTGGCTGGAAGGGAGAGGTAAAAGATAATGGCCAACGTAAGTTATCGTTGGAGTTTTCATCCGGACTAACACGTACGCTCACTCCCAAGGAGGAGATGGCTATGAAAGCCGGACTAGGAAAAACCCTTGCAGAGCCAGTTTTTCTCTTCGTGCCGCCAGATAAAGGTCCTGCCCTGCAGAAAGTAGACATTGTCAATGTCTTCCCGCCTTCTTGGACGACAGAACCAGGCATGGTTCGCATCACCATTGGGGCTGAAGAACCCTGGGCGGGATTGGTCGTCTCGGGTGTGGTATCTCCCGGTATCTTCGCCAAGTTCCGGGGCGCCACCTATCTGAAGCCGACCAAATTGAACTCTGGCACAAAAGATCAACCGTGAATATGGTTATGATTGGTGATGCGATGAAAATTTGAACAAGCCTACAGTCAGGGTCATCAATGGCCCTGACTTTTTTGCACATTACAAATGGTTATCACTGATTCTCTGTGGCGCAAGTAATTGCAACATTGTAAGTGAAACGGTTATTAAAGTAAAACTTTATCAGACAATGTCTTTAAAGCAATGCATGGGTCGGGACAGATCATGTCATGTATAGTCGCTTAATCAAATTGCGCCCGTTAAATCTTTTCCAGTTTTTTGGCCAGCAGTTCACGGATGATCTTCGGGTTGGCTTTTCCGCCTGAGGCCTGCATGATCTGGCCGATCAGAAAACCCATGGCTTTGCTCTGGCCGGCACGGAAATCATTGACCGCCGACGGCTGTTCACCCAAAACCCTGTCGATGAGAGAATCGAGCTCACCGCGGTCGGAAACCTGCTTAAACCCCCTGGCATGGACAATGGCATCCGGCGATTCTTCAGAGTCAAACAAATGGACCAACACTTCGCGTGCCGCATTTGCGTTGATTTCGTCATTGGACAACATTTTCAGCAGCATGGCAAATCGGGCCGGTGTCACAGGCGTTGTGCCCAGCTCCTGGCCGCGGTCCCTGACCGCCGGGATCAACTGCGTGGTAAGCCAGTGCATGGCCGTGCGCGGCGCGGTCCCCTGCACGAGCAACGCTTCAAAATAACCCGCCACCTCCGGATCGGTGCTCAAAAAGGTTGCTTCCTCCCCAGTCAGGCCATGCTGCGAAACAAATCGTTCGGCCCTTGCTGCGGGCATTTCCGGAAGCCGTGAACTGAGTGCCTTGATATCCTGCCGGGATAGCTCAATTGCCGGAACAATCGGATCGGGAACACACGGGCCTTCAAACTTGGCCCGCATCGGCAGAGTGACTTTTTTGTCCGGGTCCCACAAACGGGTGTGCAGCACGACCGTTTCGCCCGCCTGGACACATGCGCTCTGGCGGCTGATTTCATGCGCGATGGCATCACCCACATGACGGACGGAATTCATGTTTTTAACTTCTACTTTGGTATTCATCTGTCCGGTGCCTTTCGGGCGAATGGAAATATTTGCATCGACGCGCATGGTGCCGTTTTCCATGCTGCACTCTGAGGAGCCCGCGTAGCGAACCTGAGTCCGCAGCGCCTTTAAAAATTCCATTGCCTGATAGGGTGTACGAAAATCCGGTTCCGTAACAATTTCCACCAGCGGAGCTCCGGCCCGGTTGAAGTCCACAAGGCTGATCGGCACACGCCCCTCCATTTCATGCACCAGCTTGGCGACATCCTCCTCCATATGGATATGATGAATGCGCAGTCTTTTGGTTGTGCCGTCCTCGTCTGTAATATCAATTCCGCCGCCCCGGGAAAGCGGAAGATGGGCCTGGGACAACTGGAAGCCTTTCGGAAGGTCCGGATAATAATAAACCTTCTGGTCAAAGGCGCTTTTGGGCTGGAGCTCGGCACCAAGTGCCAGGCATAAAAGCGCCGCTTTTTCCAGCGCCTCCTGGCTCAAGCGGGGAACGGCGCCCGGGAACCACAGGCAGACAGGACAGGTGTTGATGTTCGGTTCGTCGCCGGGATTATTGGGACAATCGCAGAATAATTTTGTTCTGGCATTGAGTTCAACATGGATTTCCAGTCCGATGACCGCTTCAAATTCCATCACGATTTACCTCCCTGGCGAAGATTCAGAAGATACTCACCCATTGCAAAAAGCCGCGCGTCGCCAAGCCTCGGTCCGGCCAGTTGAAAACCGGATTGTGCCGAACCGGACGCAGACGGCAGATAAAGCGCGGGCTGACCGGTTACATTGGCAAAAACTGTCGGGGAAAATTGTTCGTACGTGCCGGAAAGCGAAGCTGTTGCGTCTGTTGGAACTCCGTTTGCAGCCGGGAGAAGCAGAAAATCCGCCTTCGACATGGTTTTTTGCATATCCTCAAGCAGCCTCGCACGGATACGGCAGGCGTCTTCATAGGCGTCGTAACGCTGAAACTGGAAAAACGCGCCCTGAAACAGATAGCTTTTCACAAGCAGGCCAAAGGCCTCTTCGCGCGAGGACAGGTACATTTCGTTCCAGTTTTTTGCACCCGGCACCCGATGACCATAGCGCACCGAATCGTAACGCCCGGCGCAGGACGACGCCTCGACGGAACCTACGATTTTATGGACCAGTGAAAAAAGAGAAAAATCGGGAAAAGACATTTCTTTGATACGGAAGCCCGCTTCTTTCAGCTCATCGATGGCGGCATGAAGAGCGGATTCCTGATCACCTTGCAGTCCGCTTTTCGTTTCGGTGATCACGCCAACGGTTGTTTTTTTCGGATTCACTTTCTGCGGAGAAAAATCCGGCAGTTTTTCATCGGGAAGTGAAAAATCCTTTTCATCCGGACCGGCGATGATCTTCACCATCTCGCGGATATTTTTCAAACTGCGGGAAAGAACGCCACAGTTTTCCATGGACGGAATCAGGCCAATAAGACCATAGCGGGAGATCAGACCGTAGCTGGGCTTGAAGCCGCAAACGACAGCGCGCTGGGCGGCCAGACGGCTTTCGCCCATCAGGTCTAAAACCAGTTCTGCATCCACGGCGCCGCGACTGACGGCATCCCCGGCCCTGCTGCCCGCCAGACCAAATCCGAATTCACTCATGCGGGTTAGTCCCTTAATGACGGCACCCGCCTCACGGAGCCTGATCACCAGCGTTGCGTCTACGAGCGCTTTAAAATTGATGAGGGCGTTGGAGCCGGCGTCCGTAGGCCAGCCTGATGCGGATATGTTGGGCTGAATCGAAATTTTCAAACCCTGCAGAGGACCGCTTCCTTCTGATACGGTTTCGGGATTGAGATAAACAAAAATAGAATCCATAAACTGTCTCCCTGTTATTCCAGAATACTGGCGACTTTAAAGTAATTCCCCTTCACCGAAGGCGCGCTTTTGAGCAGCTGACCTTTTTGCGCAAGAGCCGACCGTCCTTCTTCTGTACCGGGCCGTGTACGGTTTGAAACAGGGGCGACGGTAAACATCGGTTCTTCTTTGCCTGCCTTCTGGAAGGCGATCAAAGCCAGTTCCTCCGCCTCGGCAAGAATTTCTTCGATAACGGGGCGATCATGGGCGGCAATACCGATGCGCGAGACCCAGGACAAGTGATCAATCTTGTTTTCCTTTTCGGCGGTGCCGGGCAGGACATCCTGGCCGCCCAGATTCAAAAGCCCCAGTTCGGCCAGTTGTTCGCGCTTAACCGCGGAGGGCGCGCCAGTGAGGGGACAGCTTGCGCTGCGGTTTTTGGGAAAGGCAATGACATCCCGGATGGACGGGGTCCGCAGGATCATCGACACGGTGCGGTCCATCCCGAGGGCAAGACCGCCGTGCGGCGGTGCACCGAAATCAAAAGCCCGCAGGAAAAATCCGAATTTTTCCCTCATTTCTTCTTCGTTGAGCCCCAGCGCGGCAAATATTTTACGCTGAACATCGCGGTTGTTGATGCGGATGCTGCCGCCTCCCAGCTCTTCGCCGTTCATCACCAGATCGTAAGCGCGAGAACGCAGCGAGAGCAGCTCTTCAATATTTTTCGGATCAAAATCAACCCGATCCGGTGCGGTAAACGGATGATGACTGGAGGTAACGCCTCCTTCTTCTTTGGGTTCAAACAGCGGAAACTCCGTGATCCAGACCGGATAAAAACAGTTTTCGTCAATCAGTCCCAAACGATTCGCCAGGTGCAGGCGAAGCTGGCCAAGTGAGGATGTAACAACGCTGTACGAGGAGTCGGCAATCATGATCAGAACATCCCCGTCGGCCACATCAAATTTTTTCCACAGCGCTTCCAGTTCATCCTGGCTGAAAAACTGGACAATATTGGATTCGAGCTTGCCGCCCTCGGCGCGCATCCACGTCATGCCCCTTGCTCCAAACGATGGCACAATCTCTTTGGCGTATTCATTCTGCAGAACATTCTTGCTGAGCTTTTCAGACTGGCCCTTGATATTGATGCCTTTGATACATCCGCCGCGTTGAAGGATCTGGCGAAAAATCGAATAATTGGTTTTTGAAAACACATCCGTCACATCAACAAACCGAAGCCCGAAGCGCAGGTCGGGACGGTCGGAACCGGTCGTGTCCATCGCCTCCGTGTAGGTCATGCGGGGAAAGGGACGGGAAAGCTCGATGCCGCCGACGGCGAACATCTTCACGGCCAGCTCTTCAATCAATTCGTAGAGAAATTCTTCGTCGATAAATGAAGCTTCAAGATCTAGCTGGGTGAATTCCGGCTGCCGGTTGGGGCGCAAATCTTCGTCACGGAAGCAGCGTGCCAGCTGGAAATAACGCTCCATTCCGCCGATCATCAGCAGCTGTTTGAAAAGCTGCGGCGACTGCGGAAGGGCATAAAAGTTCTGCGGATGGACACGGCTGGGCACCAGGTAATCACGAGCTCCTTCCGGCGTGCTTGCCGTCAGGACCGGTGTTTCGATTTCCACAAAACCCCTGGAGTCAAGAAATTCACGAACGCATTGAAAGATGCGGTGCCGCGCCATCAGGTTATCGCGCACCTGCGGACGGCGAATGTCCAGGTACCGGTACTGGAGCCTCAAATCCTCGGCTACGCTGTCGGTACCCGCCGTTGACGCACCCGCGACCATGGCCTTGTCGGAAACGGCAAAAGGCAGCGCATCGGATTCGGAAAGCACGGTCAATTGCGTAACCATGACTTCAATGTTCCCTGTTTCGATGTTGGGATTTTCCGTACCCGCCAGACGTTTTTTGACATCACCGGCAACGGAAATGCAATATTCCGTGCGAAGCGAGGCCGCCTTTCTGCAGAGATCGGCTGACGCGATTTCCGGATTGAAAACAATCTGCATGATGCCGCTGCGGTCGCGCAGATGGATAAACAGCAGGCCGCCGTGATCCCGGTAGGCATCCACCCAGCCGCAAAGCTGCACGCTGCGTCCGATATCATCCGGCGTCACCTGTCCGCAAAATACCCGTTGGGAAAAACTCATCGGAAAAGTCCTTTCTATACACACCCATGAAGTACAAACTTGTATTTTTAACAAATTTGTGCCGCGAAGCGTATCAAAAGTGTTCTGATGTTTCAAGGATTTAAAGACAGGAGTCTCTATTATTCGGCAGGCACCGGTTTTTAACCTTTAATCTTGATTTATATCCCCTTTTGGAGGGGGCGCAAGGGGAGGAAAAAAGGACCAGGGTTCAAGGATCAAGGTGCAAGGCTCAAAGATTGCGGTGTAAACCTTACGCTCCTTCGGAGCGGCGGCTTTTTAATGACGGCGCTTTTGCGCCTGTTTTACCTTGCCCCTTGTGCCTTGTTCCTTGTACCTTTGGTTGCTGAGCTTGTCGAAGCGTGACTCCGTTGATTAATCTATAATAAAAACCCGGCTTTGATGGCCGGGTTTTTGATTCAGGCTGATATGATCAGCGACATTCCGTGCAGGTGGTCAATTCCTTGAAGGGAACGCCGGTTTTTTTGCTGATGAATTTCAACTGGTCCACGGGGGCGAAGAATTTTCCGCATTTTTCGCAGGTCTGCATTTTAAAGGTGCGTCCCCAGATCCTGCGTTTGTCGCCCGTTGATGTCATTTCGATATGACCCGTAGGACAGACGTATACACAGGCACCGCAGCCGATGCAGACATCCGATTTTTCATTATAGGGAGTGCCGACTTCTTTATAAGAACCGCGGGAAAACAAGCCGATGGCGCTGACGCCCACCACTTCTTCACAGACCCGCACGCAGGAACGGCACAAAATGCATTTGCCCTTGTCCGTATCGACGGCATAGCGTGCCTGCGCCTCCACGCCCATGTCTTTCGCCATCTTCTGGAGAAGGTCGGATTCGGGGCAGCGCGCCAGAAGCAATTCCATCACCAGGCGGCGAACGTTGAGCACCCGGTCGCTTTTGGTGTTGACCGTAAGCCCCTCTTCTACGCCATAGAGACACGATGTGACAATTCGGGTCCGGTTGCCTTTCTTGATTTCGACCACGCAGAGACGACAGGCGCCTGATCGGGATACCGCTTCATGTGCACAGAGAGTGGGAACCGAAATGCCCGCGCCGCGGATGGCTTCCAGAAGCATCGTGCCTTTGGGTGCTGTTACGTTTTTTCCGTCAATAATCATATTTACCATGATGTCTTCCACCTCTACTTCACTTTGATTGCATCAAACTTGCAGCTCTGGATACAGGCGCCGCAGCGGGTGCATTTATCTTTATCAATGATGTGGGCTTTTTTCTTCTCGCCGGTGATCGCCTGTGTGGCGCAAACCTTGACGCAAACGCCGCAACCGGTGCAATTTTCCGGATCGATGCTGTAAGTGATGAGCGCCTTGCAGACGCCAGCCGGACAGCGGTGCTCTTTGATATGCGCCTCATATTCCTCCCGGAAATATCGAATTGTACTCAACACCGGGTTTGGGGCTGAGCCGCCCAGGGCACAAAGCGACCCGTCGGCAATTGCCGCACCCATACTTTCCAGAATCTCGATATCGCCTTCTCTTCCACGGCCCGAGCAAATATCCTCCAGAATGTCGCTCATCCGTCGGATGCCTTCGCGGCACGGAACGCACTTGCCGCAGGATTCTTCTTTGAGAAACTCAAGAAAATAGCGTGCAACATCCACCATGCACGAGGTTTCGTCCATGACGATCATGCCGCCGGAGCCCATCATGGAGCCGACTTCATAGAGTTTGTCAAAATCTACGGGGATATCCAGCAGACGCTCCGGGATGCAGCCGCCGGACGGTCCGCCGGTCTGAACAGCCTTGAACTTTCGTCCGTTGGGAATGCCGCCGCCCATGTCGTAGATGATTTCGTAAAGCGTCGTACCCATCGGGACTTCAATAAGCCCCGTGTTATTGATTTTGCCGACCAGTGAAAAGATTTTTGTTCCTTTAGAACCTTCCGTTCCGATGGAAGCATACCAGTCAGCCCCTTTGTTGATTATCAGCGGCACGTTGGCCCAAGTCTCCACATTGTTAAGAACAGTGGGTTTGTCGTACAGGCCTTTTTCCACAGCGTGTACGTACTTGGCGCGCGGTTCTCCGGCGCGGCCTTCGATCGAGGCGAAAAGTGCCGAGGATTCACCGCAGACGAACGCGCCTGCACCCTTGTTGATGTGAATATCAAACGAGAAACCCGTGCCCAGGATATTTTTTCCTAAAAGTCCATTTTGTCTTGCAGCCTCAAGGGCGATGGTCAGATGTGTTACCGCCAAGGGGTATTCGTTTCTGACGTAAATATATCCCTGGTTCGATCCGACGGCATAAGCGCCGATGATCATACCTTCGATAACGCTGTGTGGATTGCCTTCCATGAGGCTTCTGTCCATGTAGGCACCGGGATCGCCTTCGTCTCCGTTGGCGATGACATATTTTGGCTCACCATGCGCCCTGCGGACACCTTCCCATTTGACGGCAGCCGGAAAGCCTCCGCCGCCTCGGCCGCGAAGGCCCGCTTTTTTGACTTCGTTGATGACATCTTCAGGTGTCATTTCGGAAAGTACCTTGGCCAGCGCCTGATAGCCGTCGATATTGAAATAGGCCTCGATTTTTGATGGATCAAGCATGCCGTTCTGGCCGAATACGATGCGGTTCTGTTTCTTGTAGAAGGGCAAGTCCTCTTCACGATAGAGGGTTTTTTGTGTTTCCGGATGACGGTAGACCAACCGGCTGATGATCTCACCTTTGGCCACGGTTTTGGAAACGATTTCCGGCACATCTTCAACTTTAACATGCTGATAAAAGTACTTGTCGGGATGAACAATGACCATGGGCCCCTTTTCGCAGAATCCCAAACAACCTGTAGCCAGAACGTCCACTTCGTTCATGTTTTGCTTTTTTAATTCGGCCTCAAGGGCTTCTTTAACCTTGAGGCTGTCAGAAGCACGGCATCCGGTGCCGGCGCAAATCGCGACAAACTTCTTCTTCGGACCATAATACAGAGATAAATTGTCCAGGAGCTGGTGGGCTTGAATATCTGGATTTTCGTTCATTGCTGCGCCCCCTCTTCATTATTGATCTTTTTAATGATTTTATCCACTTTGTTGATGGTGACCTGTCCATGGTAGTCGGTGTTGATCACTACGACAGGTCCCAGTGCGCAGGCGCCCACGCAGTTAACGGTTTCAAGCGAAAATTTCCCGTCTTTTGTTGTTTGACCCGGTTTAATGCCCAGCGTGGTTTCAAAACGGTCCTGAAGAATGGCTGCGCCGCGGACATGGCAGGCTGTTCCCTTGCAGATTTTGACAATATGTTTGCCGCGTGGTGTAAGGCTGAAGGCGGTGTAAAACGTGGCCGCTTCATACACCCGGCTCATCGGCACCTTCATCATGCTGGATGCTGTCTTCAAGGCTTCCTTCGGCAGATAATTGAAAGCTTCTTGAATATCCTGCAGCACAGCAATCATTGCACTTTTATCGCTTTTATGCTTTTTGATGATTTGCTTTGTTTTTTGTTTAATTTCAGTGACGTTTGTCATTGTTTTTTTCACCTCGGTATTCTTGAAAGAGTCGCCTTTAATATTCTAAACCTTCAGGTACTTGGTTTTTTCCACCAATTTTTTATATTCAATATTAATTTTTTCCTGGATCATCTCGATTTCATCAGCGGTCAGATGACGGAATCGCCCCTGCGGCTTGAAGTAATCTTTAATGGGTTTGAGTTTTTTCGGCATTTCCGAAGACATACGATAATGCCCGTTTTCCACTTCATAAAGCGGAAAAGCCCCTGTTTCCACGGCGAGGCGTCCCATGGAGATCGCCGTATGGGATGGAGAACGCCATCCGGTCGGACACATGGAAAAACAATGAATGTAAGAAGGCCCCTTGATGCTTTTGGCTTTTTCCATTTTTCTAATGAAATCGAGTGGATAGCTTGGACAGGCCGTAGCAACATAGGGTATGCCGTGAGCAACCAGAATTTCTGGCATGTTTTTCTTCCACGTTTTCTGCCCCATGCTGACCTTGCCCGCCGGGGCGGTGGTGGTGGAAGCACCCATCGGCGTGCCGCTGGAGCGCTGAATGCCCGTATTCATGTAGGCTTCGTTGTCGAAGCAGACGTAAATCATGTCATGGCCTCGCTCCATTGCTCCGGAAAGAGCCTGAAAACCGATGTCCATGGTGGCCCCGTCGCCGCCCATGCCGACAACCTTCACATAGCGATCGTCGATCTTGCCTTTCTTCCGCAGCGCTTTCAGGCCGGCTTCTATTCCGGAAGCAACGGATGCCGCATTTTCAAAGGCGACGTGAATCCAGGGAACTTCCCATGCCGTGGTGGGAAACATGCTGGAGATGATTTCCATGCAACCTGTCGCGGAAGCGATGACGGTATTTTCACCCAGGGCTTTGCACATTAAACGGACGGCAAGAACTTCCCCACAGCCGGAACAGGCACGGTGGCCGGACGAAAGCAATTCTTTTTTATTAATCAGCCGTGGAGCAAATAAATCAAAATTCTCTACAATATTCATTATTCTCTCACTCCCCAAAATTCATACATGTCAGCTTCCTGGTTTGTTGTATCGGCCAGAACCTTTTCAAACATGGCGGTAAAATCTTTCACCGCCATGTCGCGTCCGCCAAGTCCGTAAATATAATTGTAAATCAGGGGACGCTTTGCTTCGGCAAAAAGGGCCGACTTGATCTCCGAAAATACCGGGCCGCCGGGACCGCCAAACGATATGGCGCGGTCGGTCACAATCAATTTTTTTACATTTTTTACAACCGCTTTTATTTCCGAAAACGGGAATGGCCGCCATAACCGCAACTTCACCAGGCCGGCCTTGACGCCTTTGGCGCGAAGTTGGTCGATGGCCATCTGTGCGGTCTCACCCATAGACCCCATGGTCAGCATCAGAATATCCGCATCCTCAACTTGATAAGTTTCAACCGGTTTGTACTTGCGGCCGAACAATCTGCCCCATTCATCCCAGACGTCCAGAATGACTTTTTTAGAATTTTTAATGGCTTCATCCTTGGCCTTCATGATTTCCGCAAAGTAGTCGGACATGGCAAAAGCACCCATGGTTACCGGCTTTGAGGGATGAAGCGTTGCATGGGGAACAAACGGCGGTAGGAATTGGTTAACCTCTTCCTGGGTGGGCATTTCAAAAGGCTCCACCATGTGGGTAAGCTGAAAACCGTCAATATTTACATTAACCGGCAGCATGACATCTTTATGCTCGGCGATTTTAAAAGATATGATCGACATGTCGATCGCTTCCTGTCCGTTTTCGACAAAAATGGAAATCCAGCCGGAATCCCGCTGGGGCATAATGTCCGTGTGGTCGTTCAAAATATTGAGCGGACCGGACACGGCCCGGTTGGCAATGGCCATGCATATCGGCAGCCGCATCGCTGAGGCAATGGGAAGCAGTTCATGCATATACATCAATCCCTGAGAACTGGTTGCTGTGTAAGATCGTGCTCCCGCTCCGGATGCGCCGATCACCGCACTCATGGCAGAATGTTCGGACTCCACTGTAACAAATTCTGCGTCGATTTTACCGTCTGCAACCAGATCGGAAAGATGCTCCGCGATGTGCGACTGGGGAGTGATGGGATAAACGGCCGCCATGTCGATATTGCAGAGTCCCACAGCTTCCGCCACGGCTACTGCTACTTCCATTCCAATGCGCTTGCCCATGTTATCCCTCCTCTACCATCGATATCGCGCGTGGCCAGCATTCGTGTGCACAGATTCCGCAGCCCTTGCAATAATCCAGGTTTGCCTGGAAAAAACCATCCTCGCTCTGCTGTACGCAACCTTCCGGACAATAAACATAACAGATGCCGCACTTGATGCATTTCGTGTTGTTCCAGACAGGTCGCTGCGACCGCCAACTGCCCGTATGATATTCACTGGCGCTGCCCGGTTCGGATACAACACATCCTATGGGAAGCTCTTTCCATGTTTTCAATGCCATAATGGATATACCCCTTAATTGCTTATTTTGATTTCGTCGAAAGCGCGTTTCATTGCGTTGAGATTCTTCTGGGCGATTCTGCCGAACCTGTGATTAATAGCATCGTTCATCGCTTCCAGATCCATGATACCAATCACTTTGAGCAGCGCTCCGATCATGGTCGTATTGGCAATGGGCACGCCCATTTCCTTGCGCGCGATGCCGGTGCCGTCAACGGTGGCAACCGTACCACCGAAATTCAATTCTTTGCGGATTTCTTCAGGTGTTTTAGGTGTGTTGACAATTAATTTCCCGCCTGGTTTTAATCCTTCGGTGACATTGATCAGCCCGATCAAACTGGAATCCAGCACTAAAACCACATCAGGCTCGTAAATACCCGAACGAACGTTGATTTTTTTGTCATCAATGCGTGTAAAAGCGGCAACCGGCGCCCCTCTTCTCTCCGGACCGAAACTCGGAAATCCCTGAGCGAATTTTCCTGCAGAAATAGCCGCTACTGCCAGTAATTCCACGGATGTAACTGCACCTTGACCGCCCCGTCCATGCCATCTTACTTCGATCATTAGATTACGATCTCCTTCATTATCTGTAAAAAATAAAAGTTACCCTTATTATAGAATTTTTTTCGAGTCAATATTTTTTCATTTTATCTGTCAGGAGCCTTATTTCGAAAGGATACGCCACCTGCTCTGTTCAGACAGGTACAGATCGTTTCCCTTTGAATCATTGATGACGACCAGCGGCAGATCGATGACGGTAAGCTTTCGGATGGCCTCCGGCCCCAAATCATCGTAGGCGACCAGTTCCACCTTTTTTACGCACCGGGCAGTCAGGGCGGCGATTCCGCCGATCGCGCCGAAATAAACCGCTTTGTACCGACGGATCGCTTGGACCACCTCCGGAGACCTGCCGCCTTTGCCGATCATTCCCTTGAGTCCATGTTCGATAAAGGCGGGCGTAAACGCATCCATCCGGTAGCTGGTGGTCGGGCCGATGGAGCCGATCACCCTGCCCGGCGGAGCGGGCGATGGAGCGGCATAAAAAAGAGTTGCTGTCGATAAATCAACCGGCAGAACGAGGCCCTTCTTTAATGAATCATACATTCGCCTGTGTGCCGCGTCCCTTGCTGTATAAACCTCACCGCTTAAAAAAACTAGATCACCTGCACGAAGCGAATTGATAATTTCTTTTGTCAGAGGTGTTTCAATTTTCTGTTGTGTTTTCATTCTACTTTTTTTTCATACCCGCGCAGATACTGTGTCGCAACTTATATTTTGTCACAACCCTGCGGCTCACTTGGTTCCTGGCAAGCAAAACACGACCCGGCTTGGGCCCTGCAGGGTAAATCCAGGAATAATGGAACCGGTTCCCCGCTTTCGCGGGGACAACGTTTGGATTCCCACCTTCGAGACTGTGTCGTAATGGCAAAATTACAAAAAAGTCGTCATGCCGGCGTAGGCCGGCATCCAGAACTCTTTAATATTACTGGATTCCGTGTCGCGCTTCGCTTGCACGGAATGACAAAAAGGTAATTACGATACAGTCTCGTTCGCGGGAACGACCACTTTTCACTACTCTGACACAGTCTCCATGCCCGGGTAAGCTCCGAATAGAAGGCTTTTTCATAAAGCCATCTCTTTGTGGCGCGCAACATGACACTGAATATTCACTGCCACCGGAAGCGAGGCAATATGGCAGGGCATCATCTCCGCGTGTACACCCAGGGTCGTTACCCTGCCGCCCATCCCGGCAGGACCAATACCGGTTTTGTTAATGTCTTCAAAAAGTTCTTTTTCCAACTTCGCCAACCGCTTGTCCGATGGGTTCTTTTGCCACACTTCCCGCAAAAGCGCTTTTTTTGCGAGGATGCAGGCCTGCTCGAGCGATCCGCCGATGCCGACACCGACAATGATGGGCGGGCAGGGATTGGCTCCTGCTTTTTCCACGGTCTCCAAAACAAACTGCTTGATGCCGTCAAGGCCCGCCGCGGGAGTCAGCATTTTTGCCGCACTGCAGTTTTCGCTGCCGCCGCCCTTGGGCATGGCAATGATTTTTAATTGATTGCCGGGCACAATATCAACATGAATGATCGCAGGCAAATTATCGGTGGTATTCGCTCTGGTAAAAGGATCGCAGACAGATTTGCGCAAATGACCTTCGGCATAGGCCTGCCTGACTCCTTCTTCAACCGCTTGCCGAAAATCGCCGCCGACAATGCGCACATCCTGGCCTGTTTCGATGAACAAAACAGCCAGACCGGTGTCCTGACAGATCGGCATCGCATCCCGGCAGGCAATATCGGCGTTCTGGAGAATTTTCGAAAGCACCTGTCTTCCGATAGGCGATTTTTCCCGCTTCATGGCGGAGTGCAAAGAGCGAACCACGTCCGGTCCCAGATTACGGTTGGCTTCAATAAATAAATCCCGGACAGCCGCGGTAATGCGTTTTGTGTGAATCCGCCTTACAGTTTTTGTTGTTTTAATTTCTGTACCCATAAGTCTTGTCCTGTCATTTCTTGGCGAAGAGAGAACTCTTGTTTATAAGATTGCCACGCCGCCTGAGAGGCGGCTCGCAATGACATTACGATCTCCAGACCGATATGACACAAAATAATGACGCCTTAAAACAGTCAGAGGAGAGATGTTTCTCCTAAACTTAATGCCCTTTTGCAGGCAAAGGATAACGAGGCGGCCAGGAGGAGGCTCCGCAGGCGTATTGTTA
Organism: uncultured Smithella sp.; assembly: GCA_964394715.1. GTDB lineage: Bacteria > Desulfobacterota > Syntrophia > Syntrophales > Smithellaceae > UBA8904. The sequence goes on along the minus strand of CAYMYR010000021.1, from coordinate 135 downwards.
ATACGTCGAGGACGCCGACCCCCTTTAAGGGGGCACGCAACGCGGCCAACAAAGTTAGCCAAAGCATGCGAAAGGGCATCACATGCCGCGCCGGAATTCCAAGGATTTGGAAATCGTCATCTTATCCACATACTT
>CAYMYR010000020.1:23334-44804 GCA_964394715.1 uncultured Smithella sp. | reverse complement strand
CGCGGCTTTTGTCTGGACGTTTTCCTGCTCTTCCGCTTTGAGCATGTTGATCGACAGTTCGACCAGATCTCGCACCATCGATTCCACATCACGGCCCACATAACCGACTTCCGTAAATTTCGATGCCTCCACCTTCAGGAAAGGCGAGTTATCCAGTTTGGCCAAACGTCGGGCGATTTCCGTCTTGCCGACGCCGGTGGGACCGATCATGATAATGTTTTTGGGCGATATTTCATCCGCGAGTTCATCGGGCACATTCTGCCTTCGCCAGCGGTTCCGAAGCGCAATGGCCACGGCCCTCTTGGCATCGGCCTGCCCAATAATGTGCCTGTCCAGTTTTTCCACTATTTCACGGGGGGTTAACCCAGAATTGTTCATCTTGAAAAATGCTCCTTACTTTTTACTTTTTTTGACATCCTGCGATTTCTCTTCGCCCAGATCAATCTCCTCAAGTGTAATATGGTCATTGGTATATATGCAAATTTCCGAGGCAATCTTCATCGCTTCCCGGGCGATTTCCGTCGCGGACAGAGTACTGTGTCTCACCAGTGCACGGGCTGCCGCCTGCGCGAAGGCGCCGCCGGACCCAATAGCCATGACATCATCGTCGGATTCGATGACATCCCCGTTTCCGGAAATAATCAGCGAATAATCGCGGCTGACCGCAATCATCAGCGCTTCCAGATGCCTGAGCACCCGGTCGGTGCGCCAGTCTTTTGTGAGCTCTACCGCCGCGCGAAGCAGATTGCCGTTGTATTGCTCCAGTTTCTGGTCAAAACGGTCAAACAATGTGAAGGCGTCAGCGGTTGCTCCCGCAAAACCGACAATCACTTCATTGTTGTATAGTCTGCGCACTTTGCGTGCACCATGCTTCAGGATTGTCGTGTCAAGCGTGACCTGACCGTCTCCGGCTACTGTAATTTTGCCTTCTTTCCTGATAGCAAGTATGGTTGTGCCTCTGATTTGCATCTTTTCTCCTTTTTCCCCTCTCTTTCTCTGGATCCCGTGCCGCGCTTCGCTTGCACGGGATGAATTCGACTAAGTCCTTTTCTGCGGCTTGAGCCTTGAAAAGACCAAGTCTCATTCACCTTTTAGCCCTGGGGTGGGCCTTGTCATATACTTCCATCAGACGGTTGATATTCACCGCCGTGTATTTCTGCGTCGTGGAAAGACTTTCATGCCCGAGCATTTCCTGGATCGAACGTAAATTCGCTCCGGCGGACAGCAGATGCGTCGCAAAACTGTGCCGCAACGCGTGAGGGCTGATCTTGCGCCCTATGCCGCTTTTGACGGTGGCCTCGTCCACAATCCTGGCAATGCTTCGGGTCGTGATCCTTTTTCCGCGAGTGTTTAAAAAAAGTGCCCCTTTCAATATATCGCCGTATTTTTCTTTTCTTACACTTTGCGTCGCGGTCAAGTATCTCCGGATTGCATCCAGTGCCGGTGCTCCCACCGGAACAATTCTTTCCTTCTTTCCCTTGCCTCGCAGCTTGACCAGAGCGGAAGGAAAATCGATATCTGCCGTATCCAGGCCGGCCAGTTCAGAAAGTCTCAAACCTGAAGAATAGAACAACTCCAGCATCGCGAGGTTTCTCAACCCGGATGCGGAGCCATTTTCTTTGGAAGCATCCAGAAGGTCAAACGCTTCATCCACCGATAAAAAAGTCGGCATGTATTTTTCCGCTTTTGGCGTCTGGACCCCATCTGCTGGATTATTCCTGACATGTCCCGCCCGCAGCAGATACTTATAAAACGCCCGCAGGGATGACACCTTTCGGTTGATGGATACTTTCTTCAGCTTCCGTCTGTATAAAAAACCCATGTACGCCCGGATGTCTTCCATTTGCACATCCAGGATCGTTTTGTGCGGCGAAGCGTTTTCCTGATCTTCAAGGAACGATTTAAATTCCTCAATGTCCGTTAAATAAGCCTTTCGGGTATGCTCCGATACGTTGCGCTGCACCTCCAGAAATGTTCGAAAATCCGTGAGCAGGTCATTCATCTTCACATCTTGTACTTCCCGAAATCTTCGGCAGATAGGTTTTCCAGAAATTCTTTAATTTTATCTTCCTTAAACTTATCAATATCGGTAAGCTTCATTCCGACATCAATATTCCGGGATTTCTCCAGCACGGCTTCTTCTACAAAAATGGATGCCTGAGCCCTCAGGGCCAAAGCGATGGCGTCGCTGGGACGCGCGTCTATCGCATAAGTCTGCCCGTCCCTGGTCAAGTAAATACTGGCAAAATAAGTGTTGTTGCGGATATCGACAATTTCAATCCGGTTAACTGTGGCATTGAGAGCCCTGATGCATTCATACAGCAGGTCATGGGTCATCGGCCTCGAAAAAACAACATGTTCGAGTTCCGTTGCGATAGCACTGGCTTCAAATAAACCGATCCAAATCGGAATGGCCTTGCTCTCCTGCATGTCTTTCAAGATAACAATGGGTGTGTTGGTGATCGGATCAATGGTCAACCCGGATACCTTCATTTCCAGCAACATCCTAGAACCTCCTTAATTCCATTTCCCGTTCACACGATATCTTTGCCTGTCCCGAATTTCCTTCAGACAATGTTGCCGGCATTTTGCAACATCTATATCGGACATCGCCGGCGTCTCCGGACATCCGCATCATGATTGAATCGGAAATGCAATCAGTCCGTAATCATCTTCCCCCACAGTGAATGCAGGTATCCGCGGATAATTTTCACAGACACCTTCCGGCCGATCAACCCCGCATCTCCTTTGAAATTCACAATTCTCCAGGAACGTGCCCGCCCCGTTAGATCCTGAACCGAATTTCTGCTTCGTCCCTCAACAAGCACTTCCTGAACGCTTTCTTCCAACCCCGTGTTTTTTTCCTGCGTATGCCTGTCCTGAAGGGTTTGCAGCTCTTTCAGCCTCTTTGTTTTTTCCGCTTCCGGCACCCGGCCGGTCAATTCCAAAGCAGCCGTCCCTCTACGGTCAGAATACTTAAACGAAAATACCGAATCAAACCTGATTTTTTCCATCATGTCAATGGTTTCTTGATAATCTTTTTGGGTCTCCCCGGGAAATCCGACAATGATGTCTGACGTGATGCTGATTTTCGGACAAACGCCGCGCAGACGGTCGATTTTCTCAAAATATTCTGAAGCGGAATAACCGCGGTTCATCAGCTTTAAAACACGGCTGGAACCCGACTGCATGGGCAGATGAATGTGTTCACATAACTTGGGAACCTGTTGAAAACAGTCAATCAAATCTTTGGATAAATCCTTCGGATGCGACGTCGTGAAGCGAATCCTTTCGATACCTTCAATTTTATTGATCTTCTTAATCAGCGTTACAAAATCGCTTTTAGGCTGTAAATTTTTGCCATAGGAATTCACATTCTGTCCCAGAAGCGTTACTTCCCGGACGCCGAAGTTGGCCAGTTTTTTTATCTCCGTGATGATATCCTCCGGCTTTCTGCTCATTTCCGGCCCCCGAAGGTACGGCACGACGCAGTAGGCGCAATAATTGTCGCATCCCTGCATGATGGAAACAAAAGAGCTTCCGGATCCTGTCGGTGGTGGTACAAAAATGCCAAGAGATTCTATTTTCGAAGAAAAACCGGTTTGCGTTATCTTCTTCCGATCCTTCTGAACAACCTGGACCATCTCCGGCAGCCGGTGAATATTGTGTGTCCCGATAACCAGGTCAACGTTCTGTACCCTTTTATGAACACCTCGTCCGAGATGCTGTGCCAGGCAGCCCACAAATCCGACAATCAGATCCGGATTTTTTTCTTTCAACTTCATCAGCCGGCCCAGCTCGCTGAAAGCCTTCTGCTCCGCTTTTTCCCGGATCGAACAGGTATTGATCAGGATCAGATCCGCTTTCACAGAATCGGCCGTCTGCTCGTAACCGATTTCCTTCAATAAAACGGCCATTTGCTCCGAGTCGTGGACATTCATCTGGCAGCCGAAAGTTTCAATATACAAATATCTTCGTTCCATGCTCATCCAATCGATTAATCTTGCGAGAGCATTAATATTTCAGCGCAGGTTCGTCAATCGATATTTCAAAATATTGCTCAGCAACCCAAATTCTTCAACTGTCAGAGTCTCACCTCTTCTTTTCCCGTCGATACCAGCCGTTTCAAGTGCCAATTTCAGATCAGCATCTGATAATTCCTTCAGAAATCCTGCGCTTTTTAAATTGTTGATCAGCATTTTACGGCGCTGGGCAAAAGCCGCTTTTACAATCCGGCTGAAAAAGGGCTCGTCCTTCAGTTCATACAGGGGCTTTTCGCGAAACCTTCCACAAATAATGGCAGACTCAACTTTCGGCTTCGGATAAAAACAGCTCGCCGGCACATCAAAAAGCTTTTCCAGGCTGGCATACATCTGAAGCAAAACGGAAGGCACGCCATATGATTTATGATCCGGCTCTGAAACGAGCCTTAAAACCACTTCCTTTTGCAGCATCAGGAGGAAGTCGCTAATTACGGTACGATGTTCTAATAAATGGAAAACAACCGGGCTGGAAATATTGTAAGGAATATTACCCATTACCTTAACTTTAGTTTTATAGTGATCTAATATAGAAGATAAATCAAATTTTAGTATGTCACCGGAAAAAATTTCCACATTGGGGCATCCGTCAAACTGGTCGTGGAGGATTTTCACAAGAAAAGGATCAATTTCAACGGCAATGACCCGTTGCGCCGTAAGAGCCAGTTGCCTTGTTAAAACTCCGATGCCCGCACCGATTTCAACCACTACGTCCCCGGGTAGAATCTGACCTGCCTGGGAAATTTTACCAATGGTGCCGACATCCATCAGAAAACACTGGCCCAATTTTCTGTTGGGACGGATATTGTAGCGATGAAGGATATTCCTTGGCGTGGTCATATGTCTTTATGGAATTTCACCCTCACCCTGACTCCATCACTAAACACCCCGAAAGGCGCAAGAGGAAGATGTCGCCAAAGGCCAGCGAGAAACGGCGTTCAGATCCAGCGATTCTGAACGTCCGTTTTTCAACATTATTTCGCCCAGCGCTGCAATCATGGCCGCGTTGTCGGTACATAAAATCATCGGAGGAATGAATAATTCCAGGTTTTTGTCTGCTGATGCCGACGTAAATCTTTCCCTGAGCCGGCTGTTGGCGGCAACACCACCGCATACAACCACCTGAGCAACCTGATGTTCGAGGGCCGCCCTGACTGTTTTATCGACCAAAACATCCACAATAGCCTCCTGATAGCTGGCAACAACATCCTGTAGTTCAGATTCAGTAAATTGCCCCCCCCGCTTTTTCACCATCGTCAGAAGAGATGTTTTCAGGCCGCTGAAACTGAAATCGACAGACTCTTTCATCGCCCTGGGAAACTCAAACGCCCGGGGATTGCCTTTTTTCGCCATTCGGTCAATCACCACCCCTCCCGGATAACCCAGACTGAGAAGTTTGGCTGCCTTGTCAAACGCCTCTCCTGCAGCATCATCACGCGTCTGGCCAAGTAATTGAAATTCATGGTAGTTTTTAACATAATAAATATTAGTGTGACCACCGGAAACAACCAGGGCGATAAAAGGGAAGCCCGGCTTTTTATCGCCAAGAAATGAAGCCATGATATGCCCTTCCAGATGATTCACACCGACAACGGGAACATTCAAACCGTAAGCCAGCGCCTTGGCTGCGGATAATCCAACCAGCAGCGAACCGATTAATCCCGGTCCGCGTGTTACAGCAATTCCTTCAATAACACTTAAATCAATGCCCGCGTCCGCCATTGTCCTGATGATCACGGAAGAAACGGCTTCAATGTGTTTTCGTGAGGCAATCTCGGGCACCACGCCACCATAAGCACTGTGGTCTTTGATCTGCGAGGCAATGACATTGGAAAGCAGTTTTCCGTCACTCACAACTGCTGCCGCTGTTTCATCGCAGGATGATTCAATTCCTAAAACAAACAATTTACTAATCCTACCTTACAATTTTCTTTACAAACCGTTAAAAAGGCTTATATAAAAGCTCCCGGTATTTGTAAACAAACTTTTATTCACATAAACAGATCGGATCGGTTCCATGGAAATTAAAACGGACTTTTTAATTATCGGCAGTGGAATTGCGGGTTTGAGTCTTGCCATCAAGGTGGCTCAGCTCGGGTCGGTGGCCATTGTCACAAAAAAGGAAAAATCGGAATCCAACACCAATTACGCGCAGGGCGGAATTGCTGCCGTAACGGACAAAACGGATAGTTTTGAAGAACACATCAAAGACACACTGGATTGCGGGGCAGGCCTGTGCAATAAAGAAGTTGTTGAATTTGTGGTTCGGGAAGCCCCTCCAAGAATCCAGGAATTGATCGATTGGGGGGTCAATTTTACAAAATCGGAAGAACCGCCTCACCTGTACGATCTCGGGCAGGAGGGAGGCCACCACCGGAGGCGTGTCCTGCACGCCAAGGATCTTACCGGACGGGAAATTGAACGCGCGCTGCACGAGAGAGTCGCCGCGTTGCCTGACGTGAAAATCTATGAAAATCATATCGGCATTGACCTGATCATCCAGAAAGACAGCCAGGGGAACATCATCAACTGTCTGGGTGCCTATGTTCTGGATATCGATCAGAACAGGATTCACACCTATCGCGCCAAGTACACCATCTTGTGCACGGGCGGTGCCGGCAAGGTGTATCTGATCACCACCAATCCGGACATTGCTACGGGCGACGGCATCGCCATGGCCTACCGGGCGGGCGCTAAAGTTGCCAACATGGAGTTTATTCAGTTTCATCCCACCTGCCTGTTCCATCCGGATGCAAAGGCATTCCTGATCAGCGAAGCTGTCCGTGGCGAAGGCGGGATTCTCAAGCTGAAAAACGGTTCCACCTTCATGGAAAAATATCATCCCATGAAGAGCCTCGCGCCACGCGATATCGTGGCCAAAGCCATCGACAACGAAATCAAGCAGTCAGGCGATGAATATGTTCTTCTGGACATCACGCATCACACCCGCGATTTCCTGATAGACCGCTTCCCCAATATATACAATAAATGTATGGAATACGGAATTGACATGGCCGTGCAGCCGATTCCCATCGCGCCTGCCGCACATTACATCTGCGGAGGTGTCGCGGTTGACCACTTCGGCAAAACGTCCATAGACAATTTATTCGCCTGCGGAGAGGTTTCCTGCACCGGGCTGCACGGGGCCAACCGGCTGGCCAGCAATTCCCTGCTGGAAGCGCTGGTCTACTCCCATCGGGTTTATACAAAAATCTCAAAATCGTTCCAGCAGACTCAAATGAGCACTGCTGAGATCCGTCCATGGGATCCCGGGGATTCATCCGAAAGCGATGACAGCATCGTTGTCACCAATAACTGGGATGAAATCCGAAGGTGCATGTGGAATTATGTGGGCATCGTTCGCTCAGACAAACGTCTGGAGCGGGCCGAGCGCAGAATAGACATGATCCAGAGAGAAATCCACGAATATTACTGGAATTACAAAGTCACCAAAGACCTGATTGAACTGCGCAACATTACAACGGTGGGCAAACTGATCGTTCAGAGCGCCCGCACACGGAAAGAAAGCCGCGGACTTCATTACACCATGGATTATCCGGATACACTGGATTCGTTTGTGAAAGACACGATTCTCGTAAAACATTAATTCATGAAAAAGAGACAGTCAGCGTCATCACAGTCCGATCGCCAAAGAGAAATCAGGTTGTTCTTTACTTTCCAAAAACACGTTCAAAGATAAAATCCAGGTTTTTCAGAAAATTATTAACATCAAAAATGCCATCAAGGTCATTTTTATTCAGATGTTTTCTTACGATTTCGTCCTGTGCGAGGAGCGATTTAAAATCAATGCCTTCCTGCCACGATTTCATCGCGTTCTTCTGTACGACGGCATAGGCATCCTCGCGCGTCGTGCCTTTCTCGATTAAAGAGAGCAGCACCATTTGAGAAAAAATGACGCCGTGCGTCATGTATAGATTGGCCAGCATGCGTTCCGGGTAAACCACGAGCTTGTCAATCAGGCCGGTAAAACGTCCCAGCATGAAATCCAGAACAATTGTGGCATCCGGTCCAATGACTCGTTCCACAGAGGAATGGCTGATATCGCGCTCATGCCACAGGGCAACGTCTTCAAGCGCTGCTACAGCGTAAGATCTTACAAGACGGGATAGGCCGGAAATGTTTTCCGAAAGCACAGGATTGCGTTTGTGCGGCATGGCCGATGATCCCTTCTGCCCTGGCGAAAAATATTCTTCAGCCTCCCGGACCTCAGTTCTTTGCAGCAGGCGGACCTCCTGTGCAAATTTATCCAGTGATGACGCGATAATCGCCAGCGTGGTAAAGAACTCCGCGTGCCGATCACGCTGCACAACCTGCGACGAAACGGGCGCTGGCGTCAAACCGAGTTTTTTGCATACATATTCTTCAACAACCGGTTCAATAAACGAAAAAGTCCCAACAGCACCGGAGATTTTCCCGCAGCTTACCGTTTCTTTGGCTCGCGCAAGACGCTCCCTGTTGCGAAGCATTTCCTGATGCCACAGGGCCATCTTCAGTCCGAAGGTAATCGGCTCGGCATGAATACCGTGCGATCGGCCGATCATCAGAGTGTTTTTATGTTCATGAGCCCTTCTTTTCAAGACCGCCAGCAGCTGATCGAGATCGTCCAGGAGAATCTGGGCCGCTTCTTTTAACTGCACGGCAAAGGCCGTGTCCAGAACATCCGATGAGGTAAGCCCCATGTGAATGAAGCGTCCATCCTCCCCGATTTTTTCCGTAAGAGAGCTGACAAAAGCAATCACGTCATGTTTCGTGATTTTTTCAATCTCGTCGATTCGTGCAACGTCGATGACTGCTTTCGATTTGATGGTTTCCACGGCCTGAGCGGGCACCTTACCCAGTTTGACCATTGCCTCGCAGGCTGCCACTTCCACATCAAGCCATTTTTGATATTTATTCTCCTGGCTCCAGATTACCGTCATTTTCTCTCTTGAATATCTTGGAATCACAGCCTTCTCCCATCATCATTATTAAACTGCATGTTCTAGCACAATGAAAAGATGTTTATTATGAGTCAAAGCCTTGCGTCAAGCAATAATTGGTCATCTACCAAGTTCTCTCTTTTTAAAATAATGAATATGTGTTAAAATAAATAATAATCATAAATAATTATCCTTTGACTGAATGTCAGAAGGATTTATCATTAATAGTAATCTACTGAAATAAACACATGATCAAAAAAGTAATTCGCAAAGGAAACCTGAATAGCCTTCAATCCGCAAAGGAAGATCTTGCCTACTGGCTGACTCGTCCCCCAGAAGAACGAGTTGCCGCTGTTGACTTTCTAAGAGAGCAATTTTATGGAAATACAGAGAGACTTCAAAGAGTTGCTCGGGTTATTAAACGAGCATAACGTGGAATACGTCATTGTGGGAGCTTATGCCCTCGCCTATTACGGGTCACCAAGGTTCACCGGTGACATTGACATTCTGGTTCGTCCTTCACAGGATAATGCAAAAAATATTCTTTCAGCGCTGAATCACTTTGGCTTCGGATCCTTAAATTTGACGATCGATGATTTTCTGCATTCAGATTCTGTTATACAATTGGGTGCCCCCCCGGTGCGTGTTGACATCATTACATCCATTACAGGGGTAACCTGGGAAGAAGCGAGTCAGGGGAAGCAAAGCGGTCACTATGGAGATATTCCAGTTTTTTTCCTGGGCAAAGAACAGTACATTATCAACAAACGTGCAACTGGCAGAAAAAAGGATCTAGCCGATCTGGAAGCTCTGGGAGAAAGTTAAAGAATTCCAAAAAAAAGAAAGCCGGAGCGTGAACAGCCCCGGCTTTCTTTTCGTCTTTTTTTTATTTCGCTTCTTTCAGCAGGATTTTCACCATATCCGTTTTTTCCCAGCGGTAGTCATCCATAAAGAAGGTGCGCGGAATTTTTCTGTATATGTTTCCGTTAAGCAGATCGAATTTTTCAATCATGCCTTCCGGCGTTAAATCAAAATTCGTCGCAATGATTTTCCCCAGTTTCTCATCGGGAATTTTTCCGGTCCCGAATGTGTTGACGTAGATCGAAAAGGGATCGGCAATACCGATGGCGTAAGCCAGCTGGACAGAACATTTGGATGCAAGCCCTGCGGCCACGATGTTCTTGGCAACATGGCGCGCGCCAAAAGCCGCTGAACAGTCAACCTTCTCCGGAGTCTTGTTGACCACCGCGCCGCCTCCTAACTGCGCTCCCGGAAAGCCTCCGTAAAACTGAACAACCAGCTTGCGTCCGGTCACACCGGAATCCGCGGCGCTGCAGGAATTGATGGCATTCCATTCCCCTGTCGGATTGAACAGAAATTCCGTTTTCTTGTCCACACAGTCCTCCAGTGCATCAAAAGCGATCTTTTTGGCACGGTCCCGAATTTTCAACCGGCTGCCTTTGACAAATCGGTAATCGATCGAGTTCGACATCAGAACTTTTGCCACACGCAACGGTTTTCCCGTCTTCGTATCGTAATCAATGGATACCTGCCCTTTTCCATCCGGAGCGAAAATCGGGTCCTGGCAGTATTCGAAGGCGCGCATTAATTTATTGACCATTACATAAGGAAGGGGAAGCATTTCCGGGGTTTCATCACAGGCAAATCCATACATGATGCCCTGATCCCCCGCTCCGATTTCACGCTCCTTGTTTAAAAGGCAGCTGGTACCCTGATTGATGTCCGGGGACTGGGGAATGATCGCATTGAGCACGCCCATCAAGTGGCCGTTCAATCCGACAGCCGCATGGTTGTAGCCCAGTTCAATCACGGAATCCCGCGCCACCTTGTCAATATCCACATATACTCTTGTCCTGACTTCACCGCCGACAATACAAATTCCCTTGCCTAAAAATACTTCAATGCCGCAATGCGGCATATTTGCCAGGTTAAGCTTTTGTTTCTTTTCTTCATCAAGGATGGCCGCAATAACGTTTGCCGCAATGATATCCGCAACCAGATCAGGATGACCCACTTTGACACTTTCCGACGAAATCTGCATAAACATTCTCCTTACAGTTTTTTTGTGCGGGTTTTCGCACTCGAAAAAAAACCCGCGCCAAAGCACGGGGTCAATTGAATAACTCATTGATTTTCAGTGCTTTAGCACATTTATAGAGCGGAGCAATTTACTTTTAAATCACCGCTTTTGACTTACATATCATACAGCTCGATAAAATCAAGCTATTTTTAAAACATTACATCACCATTTTTATGAGGTCAATATTCACATTTCCACAAACCTTCTTCTCAAAGGGTTCAGACCTCACAGGAACTCATGTTGATTTCTTTTTGTAGAATGGACTGAAAAAAACCCCGAGGGCAAACGAAATCGACCGTCCGAGAACCACTGCTGGTGATATCAAGCCGATCACGGGATCTTTTTTTAAAGTCTTTAGGGAAAATGGAACGGAGGATGCCATAATCGCAAGAAAGATACCTGCTGTTATCATCATCATTTCAGAAAAAACAATTGATAAAAGAACACTTGGCATAGATAAGGCTGCCATCATGGTTTGAATCTTGATGACGACCGGGGTGTAGGTGTCCTTCAGGGCTTTCCCCGGATAACTGCGATAGACGATCATCCGCCAGTATCCCCTTTTAAACTTCAGCCGGAGATACTTCATGAAAGAATCCGGGTGGAGGTGATAAACGATTGCATCAGGATTGAATTCCAACCGGTAACCCGCAGCACACATGCGATAGGAAAGTTCCGTATCCTCATTATTGGCCACAGGAAAAGATTCATCGAAAAGGCCGATTTTGATAAACCTATCCAGCCGGAAAGCAGCGGAATATGTATCCACCATGTCAATGGCATCCGCTTTGCTCAAAAGATCGTACCGGTCTTCAAACTCGGCCTGAGCGAATCTGGCGGCAAGGGCCCTCTGATGTGTGCGGTATGCGCCTTTTACTCCCATCGTCTTTTCGTTCTGGAAAGGCAGTGCCATTTGCCTGATCCAGTCCCGATCCGGAGAGCAATCCGCATCTGTAAAGAGAATAATTTCCCCCTTCGCAACGCGCGCCCCGTGATTCCTGGCTGCTGCCGGCCCCCGGTTCGACTGGCCGATACAATTCGCTCCAAAGCGTCGTGCCACATCCGCGGTATTATCAGTTGATCCGTCATCCACGACAATCACTTCACATTCATCAGGAGAAATTGTCTGCTGCTTGAGCGCTGCCAGGGTATCCGGGAGCGTTCTGCCAGCATTGTAAGCCGGAATAATGATGGAATAGCGGATTGTTTTCTTTTCAGCCATCAAGACTCATACCCGCGAACCGGAAATCAGGTATCGGAAAAACGTCAAAGCCGCCTTGGCTGTACGATGAGCCAGCTCGGGATGCATAACAATCTGCTTCAGTTTATAAGTAACATAAGAAGGCCTTAAATAGAACCTGCGTCTCGCATGATCGCACCATTGAACAAGATCTGCCGGTGTAAACGCATCATTTCTGATCACGCAGTTATGAAGCCCTTCAGGTGTCAGCCAATTTTGGAAGTCGCGGGTCTCCATCCACCCCTTGTCACAGTAGTCGCCATATGCCTCTGTTCCGGGATAGACCATTACCGGATAGAACTGGACCGTATCGGGATTCAGCCGGAGCGCCAGTTGGATGGTCTGCTCGGCTGTCTTATTCGTCTCCCCCGGGAAACCCACCATAAAGCAGCCATGAATCAGAATTCCGGCCTTTCTGGCATTCTCCATAAATGCAGTCATCTGTTCTATTTTGGTTCCCTTCCTCATTTCATTCAGGATCTCCTGATTGCCGCTCTCGAAACCGACACACAACTGCTGACATCCTGCCTTCTTCATCATTTGCATGGTTTCCAGATCAAGGTCGATCCTTGAATTGGCGACAAACGGAAGACGCACATCGCTTTTGATGAGTGCTTCGGAAAAGGCAATCAGACGGCTCTTATTCACCGTCAGGGTATCGTCCTCGATGAAGATCGACTTGGCATTGGGAAATGTCTTCTGCACATAACGTATTTCTTCAACAACATCTTCAACACTGCGCACGCGGAATTTCCTGCCGGTCATCGTCTGGGGATAGACGCAAAACCGGCACAGAAACGGACATCCCCGGCTGGTGATCAAGGTTACCATGGGGTAAAGGGCGTTCGGGTTAAAATAATCCGAGATATTAAGGTGTTTTGCATAGACGCGGCTGACCCAGGGCAGTTCATCCAGATTGGAAATGAACGGCCGATCGGGATTGTGGACAATCTGTGAGTCCTTCCTGAAAGACAGACCGGCAATGCCGGAAAAAATATCGCTTTTTCTGATGGAACTCCTTTCCAGAACAGAAGCCACCTCTCTTAATGTATACTCGTATTCCCTTCTGGCAACAGCGTCAACGGCCGGCGCCGCCATCAGCGTCTCTTCGGGAAGGGCGGACACATGGGTGCCGACAAAGACAATGACCGTGTTCGGTAGAATCGCTTTCAGCGCTCCTGCTACCCGGATATCGTTTTCAATGCTGGGTGTGCTCGTGTCCATAATAATCAATTCCGGCCCGATGCTTCTGCCCATCTCCAGAATGTCCTTCTGGGTCAGACCTCTTGCCGGAGCATCTGTCAGGACAACCTCATGGCCTGCATCCTCCAGCACGCCTGTGGCAAAGGCAAGCCATATGGGAAAATAAATCGTGCCGCTTTTGGTCACTGCAGGACTGCGCTGCGGCCTGGAAAACTTTGCTAAAAAAGGTGGATTTAGAACCCAGATTTTCATTGGTACCCTTCAGCCAGGGAACTTTTGAATTGACCCTGGCATTTTTAAAATCATTTATTTTCCACAAATACGATAAAATAATTTATCACCGGCGTTCTGAAACTCCATATAACGGACTGTCTGCTTAATCTTAACAGTCTGTTGCCCGAACGATATCCCTTTGAGCGGACATTGAAAGCGTTTTGTTTCATAAAGCAAGGCGTAGCGAAAGATAAGTAATGACAACTGTTTGAGCCGCAGGCGAGTTTTATCATTACCTTTCGCAAGCCTTAGATTTATTCAAAACACTTTTAGGCTAGCGAAAAGGATATTTGGGCAACAGACCATCAAGGGGTTATTTCGAAAACCATCTGTATAAGGAGAACGTGTCTCGCTTGACACAACTCCTTTTTGATGGTTTATTGCCGGCCATGAAATCGAAAGTACTCATAACCGGTGCAGCAGGTTTTATCGGAAGTCATCTGGCAGACTCTCTTCTCGCGGATGGCATTCCGGTGCGATGCTTGACAAAACCGGGAAGCGACACGTCTCGTCTCGCAGGGTCCTCTTTGGAATTGATTTCGGGTGATGTAAAAGCCCCCTCGTCTCTGGCATCCGCCATGAAAGATATCCATACCGTTTATCATCTCGCGGCGATTTCCCGTCTGGACGCGAATGTTCCTGACGAAGAATACTACAAAACCAATGTCGAAGGCACAAGAAATGTCCTCGAATCCGCGAAGCTGGCAGGCGTAAAGAAGGTTCTCTATACCTCCACCATAGAAGCCGTGGGAACGTCAAAGGACGGTAAACCATTGACCGAAGCAACTACTCCCGCACCCAGGAACATTTACGGAAAAACCAAGCTTGAGGCGGAAAAACTGGTTCTGGATTACCACAGACAATATGGCATGGATACCTTTGTTGTCCGTCCGCCTATGATTTACGGACCCCGTGAGCTGATTTTATGTCAGCGACTTTTCAGAATCGTCAAGCGGGGTTTTTATCCTGTCATCGGCAGCGGACGCGCACTCACGGAGTTCTGCTTCGTAAAAAATCAGGTACACGGCATCCGCCTTGCCGCGGAAAATGGCAAACCGGGTCAGATTTATTTTATCTCCGACGATCATTCATACACCATTGAAGAAATCGTGGACGCCATCGCATCGGAGCTGGGAACGTCGGTGGTGAAACCGCACATACCGGTGCGGCTTGCGCTCCTTATGGGCGTGACATTCGAGATCTTAAGCAAAATATTCCGGTTCTATCCATTTGTCATCCCTCAAACCGGCCGTCCACCCTTTTCCAGAAAGACGGTCGAATGGACTTCGGAAAGCAGGTTGTTCTGCGATATTTCAAAAGCAAGACGCGAACTCGGATACCGGCCGCCCTGCAGCCTCAAAGAAGGCATCCGTCAGACCGTTGACTGGTACAAAAAAAATGGACACCTCTAATTGTTCTTCACACGATCTGTCCGGCACTTCACTTCAATATTTCTTTGACAGCGACATAAGCTTCTTCAGGCCCGATAGACTGCATACATTCATGGTACGGACGGTGACTGCAAACACTTTCATCGCAATTCATCCTGCATGAAAAGTCTTTTTCAACGACCCTGAATCGATTTCCATAAGGCCCGGTTTCAACACTTTTAGAAGGACCGAAGATGGCCACCGTCGGGGTCCGTGCAGCCGCAGCCATGTGCATCGGCGCGCTGTCATTGCAGATCAGAAGCTGAGCTCTCGCAATCACCTCATACAACTGCCGGATGGATGTCCTGCCGGCCAGCACAACGGGCCGGTTTTTCATCAGCGCAACAACCTTATTTACGATTTCCATTTCCGAACGGGCCCCAAGGACAACCAGCGGCAGGCCGGTTTCCTCGATGACGCGGTCATAGAGGCTTGCACAACGATCCAGGGGCCATCTCTTCAGAGGGAGGCGGCTTCCGGGATGAACACAGATAAAGGGGGAAGAAACACCGCCATGCGCAAGCAGTTGCCCGATCTCCTCTTGTTCCGTCTTTGTCGTGTATACCCCCCAGTCTAAAATACTTGTATCGCATTCCAGGAATCTGGCCAGATCCAGATGGTATTTTACCTTATGCTTCACCTTTTCGAAAGGAGCAACATGAGAGAGGAAACATCCGCCGCCACCCACGTCATAACTTAACGTCTTCTTTGACCTTGAAGGGAAAACCAGGAATAAAATATCCCGTATGTCCGCCCTTGCCTCAATTGTAAGGTCAAACCTCTTTTTTCGAAGCTGTCCAAGAAATTTAAAATAATCTAAAAAAGAACTTTTATAGAACCAAAACGGTTCGTAAACCAGGATATCATCCACATATGGGTTATGTAAAACAATTTCACGCCCACCTGACGATGTTAAGAACACAATGGACGCATTTGGAAACCTGTCCTTCAATGGCTTCAGCATCGGCAGCGTCATAATGACATCACCGATATAAGCGGTCCGGATCAAGAGAATCTGTTGAATGTCTTCCGGGCGGATGGAACTGTTCTTTTCTTTGAATGGCCGGACCGGAAGAGTTAAAAAATTGAAAATACTGTCCGCCAGGATCGTTAAAACACGTTTTTTACGGTTGATAATTTTATACACTTATCCCATTCTCATGAATGAAAATCACAGCATTTTGATTAAAAAGCGGGCGGTCTTGAGGAGGTCATCCTTTTATCCATTTTCCCGATCATGGAGATTCTTTTTCGAATGGCTTTCCAGTCTCCGCGCATCACCGCTCTCATGAGTTTGGCAATTTTCGAAGCCAGCCGTATTCCGTCTTCAGCTATCTTCAAGAAGGGAATCCATGACTGCCTGTTGAAGAAATTCACCATGCCGGGACGGGACAACAACCTCAAAAGCCCCACAGGATAATTCTGATTGTTCAGGAGAAACAGAAAATTAATGTAATTGGTGCTCGGCATTTCCAGTATTTTTTTGTAGATTTCCTCTTTTTCATCCGTGATCAGGCCGGCATCCTGATATTGCTGATAAATTAAAGTTCCCGGGAAAGCGACCAACGAGGAGCGTTTAAACCAGAAGGGGCGAGGCAGTTTCAGCGTCAAGTCAAATGTTTTCAGGTTGTCTTCGATATTCTCAAACGGGTTGTCCAGGATGAGGTGGTAACAGGGCGGAGCCATCCGGTCACGGTACTTGTTTAGAATCGCAGCCGCCGCCAGTAATTGTTCTTCTTCCAACAAACGCTGGTAGAGCTCTTTGGTCTTTTCCGCAACACTCTGGATGCCTGTTTCAACAAATACGAGTCCCGCATCCAGCAATGGTGCCATTTTTTCCTCTGTAATGTTTTGCGGGCTGATCAGTAATTGAAACGGCAGTCCGATCTTTTTTTTATAAAGGGTGGAAAAGTTCTGTATTTCCGACACTGAACGCAGGGCAAAATTATCGTCGCAGAATTCGATCTCCTCGATACCTGGATGATTCGCAATAATGGTCCCCAGTTCATCAACAATTCTCTCCACGCTGAGCTTTCGGACAAAACCACGAGCTCCGTACAGCTTGCGATAAAAATCGTTCACACAGTAGCTGCAATGATAGGGACATCCGCGGGTCGTAAAATACATAAAAGATTTCAGCGGAATATTTCTGTAATAAGGAACCGTGGCCATGAAGCGTATAAAATAGTCTTCATCAAACGGCACAAGAGTGTCCGCCTGCATATCACGTACAAAATGATTATCAGGACCGTAATCCAGCCACGGTAGTGCATCCAAATCCTTAAGCAGAGGTCTGACGGGATTAAGGATGGTCTTCGAGTCTTTCAAGAAGCCAAGATTGGCAATATCAGAATAGTCCCTCCCCTTTTCCATGCGTTCAGCCAGTTCAGCAAGGGCCTCCTCACCTTCTCCGACACAGACGATATCCGCATATTCCAGGCATTCTTCCGGACGAACCGTAGGATGAACACCGCCCCAAATCACCGGAACCGGCAATCTTTCCTTAATAGCCTTGGTTAATTGTACGGCGGCGCTGAAATATTGAGTCATGAACGATATGCCGATCAGGTCGCTTCTGCTTGCCGCCTCTATGGTCTGGTCTATGATCCGGTTCGAGTATTCATAATTTCTGGCATATAAAAAGCCGTTTGCGTTCCGATAGGTGTCCGGAATGATCGGCAACGTAATGACGCAAACCGTGTGTCCGCGCTCTTTTAAAAAAGACGAAAGGCTTCGTGCGCCGAATGCACTGATATTTGGGGATGAGGGAGTAATTAAGGTGATATTCATAAATATTTCAATGGCTGTTCAAAGGATACGGTTCGGGGAACTGCCCGTTTTATGCTGACATTGCTTTGCAGGTTCTACAATCCTTTGAGACGCAGCATAAAATCAAACACTTTTTCAATATAACGTGTTTTTTTCTGCGTGTAATATGCAGGGGAAAGCAGATTATCGGTACTTTTCACAATTCCTTCCTGCAACGCAATTTCATGAAGTTTTGTATGGGGTTCGATGCGAAGGGAATTAAATTCAAAATGCACCCTTCTCCTCAGTTTCATTTTCGCCCTGATGACAAACCATGCAATGGAAAGCAAGTTGGAAAAATTCTGGCCGGGTGGATTCTTGAAAAAATTATAATTGATTTCCACACCACTTTCTTTTTCCAGGATGTGATAGGCTTTCAGAATGTCGTTCCTGGTGAGGTTTTTCCCTAATTTTTCCAGAACATCATCTAAAAAACCATCCGGCGAAAAGATAAAGTTATCACATCCGGCATCTTTTGCCAGCGTTATCAACTCCCGGTCCAGATACTTTTCATTGAACCATGCGGACCATTTGACCTTCAGCTTCCGTTTGATGATTTCCCTGCAAATATCCTGGGCATGCTTCTGGGGAATGTTAAAGACGGAGTCAACAAACATGAAACGCTCCATGCCATGTTCATTGAACAAATATTCTATTTCATCAACGACGATGGAATGGTCCCTGAGCCTGTATTGCCTACCGTTCAGAAACGGATATATGCAGTAGATACAGTGCAGGGAACAACCTCTTTTGGTTTCAATGCCGATTGCATCTCTGAATTGTTTATACTTTTCAACAGGGATCTCTCCCTTCTTGATGATGTTCATCTGACGGCCCCCCGGTAATGAACCGGGCCCGGTATAAACCACATTGCCATCTTTTCTGTAGTACAGGGAAGAAACATTTTCAGGTGTCCGGAGGTTGTCAAGCAGTTGGGAAAAAGTGATCTCCCCCTCCAGGAATACGCCATAATCAATTCTTGACTCATCCTTCATGATTTCATCGGCAAATATCGAAAAACCGGAGCCGCCAACGACGATGTAGGCATCAGAACAGGATTTGATGACATCGATCATGTCCTTTACAGTTTTATAATAAAAGGTCACCGTTCTCTTGTTTGTTGAATCAATGTTTCTCAAAGAAATGCCGATCACATCGGGTGAATACCCCGTAATGATCTTTTTCATCTCCTCAAACGGCTTCGGAGATAAATTTAAATCAAATATCTTCACGTCATGGCCATTCAGTGAGGATTGGATACAGGACAATCCCACGGGGAACACCGGAAGTTCTTTATCACCCAGGTAAGATGTAAGCAAAAGGACTTTCATTCTCAATTTGTCTGCTTCAATGAACTGTAGATATATTTCATGCCGATATAAACATATTTGACCACAGGTTTTAACGCCCTGCTGTTAAAAATATTCAGCAGAGGCGGACTGATCAGAATCTTCAGCAGCGCGCCGGGGAATTTGCCTGTCTTGGAAAGTGTCATAAGAAGATTGAGATAATCAGGCTTCCGCATCGTGTAGGTCTTTTCATAAATATCCCGATCGTCATTAATTCCAAGAGCATTTTCTTTCGCTTTTTCATATAAAAGCGTACCTGGATAGAGAATCAACGTGAAGGGCTGCAAATGAAACGGCTTCGGGATATCTGCTATGAAACGAAGGCTGTCCACTCTGTCCTGGTCGGTTTCAAACGGTACGTCTATCAGAAAATCATAGTTGGGTGGATACATTTTGTCTTTAAACTTGTTCACAATGCGGATCGCCTTCATCATTCTCTCATTGTTCATCATCTTGCGGTTGTACAATTCCTGCATCCGGACGCTTCCGCTTTCAATACCCATCTGAACATAGACAAGGCCGGCATCGACAAGAAGAGACATTTTTTCTTCCGTTACACTGAGCGGACTGACCAGGCATGAAAAAGGCAGCCGGATCTTTTCTGTATATTGCGAGGCAAAATCTTTCAGGTTCTCAATATTTTGAGCCATAAACTCATCGTCGGAAAACCATATGTAATTTACATAGGGCATTTTCTTTTTGACCGTTGAGAGTTCTTCAATGACATTTGCAACAGAGCGCCAGCGGAGTTTTCCCTTTCCGCCATACATTTCCTTGATCGTGTGATTGATGCAGTAGGCGCAGTTGTATGGGCAACCCCTGCTGGTCATCGTCTGATATCCTGTCTTGTCCAGATACCTGGATACCGTTCCTTCTTTCAAAAAAATCTGGAAAATTTCGTCCGTAAGGGGGACTAAACGGTCATTAAACATGATGTGGTGGTCCTCCATACTGTAATCCGGGAAAGGATAAACATCCAGATCACGCGGCAGGGGACTCAAAGAATTTTGAATGACCTGATCACCGGTTTTGAACCACAGGTTTTTTGTCTGCAGATAATCTTCACCCCTGGACATCTTTGTCACAAGCTCCAGAATGGCATCCTCACCCTCCCCGATGCAAACCATGTCCGCATGCTCCAGGCATTCAATGGGCTTGATCGTCGGGTGCACGCCACCCCATATGACGGGCACAGTCAGCTCTTTCTTCAATTGGGCAGTAACCTGAACAGCCCCTTTGAAAAAATTCGTCATGAGGGTGATGCCTATTAAATCGGACTGCCGGCATAAAGAAGTGACTTCCTCAAGAATATGATTCTCGTATCTTGGTTTCCCGTAGACAATGTCATCCCCGTAGGGATCCGGGAGAAAGATCATCTGGGTCTTGTGGCCGTGATTCTTCATATAGGAAGAGATAACGCGAAGCCCGAAAGAAGTGATATCCGGATATAATGATATTAAGGTAATTTTCATTTTTCCAAATCTTCCAGGGACTCGTTGTCACCGTTACCGGATGATCCTTTGCGTGATCCGGACTTCGGGATTAAAACGCCTTCCTGAAACTCCTCCCAGAACATCCAGTGCTCAGGGTGGCGATTGACAAAGGTTTCAAAAACCCTTGTGTATTGTTCTGTAATCTGCCGCACATCCTGCTTTCGGTCGTTGGTACTGCGTATGACAATCGGCTCTTCTATGAAAGCCAGATGGGTGAAGTCCCGCTGCTGAACGCAAAACAGGGGAAGCATCACGGCCCCGGTTGTGCGTGCCATCCGTGCCGGTCCCGGCGGAAACAGCATGCATCGACCGAGAAAAGGGAGCGGAAGGTAGTTCTCGCCGGCACCTCTGACACCACCGATCCCATCGCCGGTGATCATCAGTATGCCATTGTTTTTCAGCGTCTCATAGGCCGGACGGAGCGATTTGCCGACATGGATGTGTTTAACCTTGAACTGGTTTTCCAGACGCATTCGTATGCGCAGATGGACGTTCTTATGCACCCAACTGTGCGTCTCTTCTTCCGTATCACGATAACCGATCTGGCTGACATCGTACCCCATCATCCCCAGCGCGACAAGCGGGAACTGCTT
>CAYMYR010000020.1:0-23234 GCA_964394715.1 uncultured Smithella sp. | reverse complement strand
CGATCTGGCTGACATCGTACCCCATCATCCCCAGCGCGACAAGCGGGAACTGCTTACAGCCGTAATGCATGTGCACCAGGATCACCCCCCGGCCCTGCCGGAGCGCCTGCTCAAGACGTTCAAGGCCTTCAAACTTAATGTAACGCGAAAGGTTGGCGGAGTTAAGGCTGGCGTACTTGTATAATTCCATATGTTCGATATAGTGCCGTTGAATGTTTTGCCTGGCAATCTGCAGGGCTTTTGTTTTCGTCAGGTTTCTGCTGTAGGTCACCAAAAGGTTATCGGCGATTCGGTTTCTGCGTTTTTGCAGGATCAGCGATTCCGCATACCCAACCCCTTCACCCAAAAAATAGGCAAAACGCCACGGCATGGCACTGACACACCATCGCAGGGGATACCAGGCCACCAGTTTGGCCATGTCGCGCAGCATACTGTCTCTGATAATCATAACCGCCTCAGTAGAAAGATTGTCCCCAGCGGGAGCGCCGGTTGTCCGCCTGATGTTTGCTCAGATCTCCCTCCAAAAAACGGACAATGCTGTCCGCCATTTCCATCACTTCGTTGGTCATCGCATGATACCGAAAAAGCCCCTGACGTCCGCTTGTGAGCAGATTCCGGAAACCGGAAACATATTCCAGCAGGCCCTGCTGATCCTGTTCAAACCCTATCCGGTATACAGGGTAAGCGTTCGGAATATCAACAATGAAGAAATCCTTTACGAGATTTCGTGATTTCAGCACCTTCATCTCCAGCAGAGCGTCGACACATTGGTCAACGAGTGCTTTTGCCGGCATGGTTTGAATTTCATCTCCTTCGCTGCAGCATACCTCCATGCACAACGAACTCTTATCGTGCGGCGAAAGATAAGGACTCATTGCCTTGGGTTCATAGACCCGTTTAAACGGATGGTTGCGCACCATCGAAAAAATCTCAAGGCAGTCGGTTATGCGATCCTGATCCACAATCAGGTTCACAAGCCTCACGCTGCGGTATGTAAGACGCCTGGCTGCAGCGACAAGTTCCGGGTCCGGCTGCGGTTGCATAGCAAGCACAAGCTGCTCCAGGGGAATCGTAGAGATGTACAGATCTGCATGCATGGTCTGACTCTTGCCATCCTTTTCAACGATCAGGCCTTTAACACGTCCGGATTCGATCAGCACGCTTTTGATCGAGGCGCCCAGGTGAATTCTCTCCTGCGTCAGTGTCCGGGCCATTGCATCACAGAGCTGCCCTGCGCCCATGCGGGGATAGCAGGCCACAATCTCACTGGCGGATGGATGATTGACGTTGGCAAGCCGCTCACGGACGGCCCTGCTGAACCAGGATTGCACTTTCTTCAAAATATTGTCGACGGGATTCTTGCCACTGACATTCTCCCGTTCCTCTGCCCACACGGGGGATATGCTCTCAGAAGGCAATCCGCAGCACTTTTCGATGTAAGGAGCGTAGAAGTCATCGAAAAGCTTTTCTCCAAAACGTTCTGTCATGACCGTTTTGAGGTTGGACTGTCCCTGAGCGCCGTGCTTCTTTTTCAGTCGGTAAAGAATAAAATCAAGAAGATACCCGGCGCTGAGCAGCGGATTCATGCGGGTGAACATTTCGACGGGTCTCAAAGGATAGGACAGCATACCGCCCCGGGTTACCATCGCGAACCGGTCCCGGATTGGAAGAAGATCATCACCGAGCAGTTCCCGGTATTCGTTAATGTAGTCATTGAAAAAAAGATGCGGTCCATAGTCGAAGAAGAATTTTTTGCCGTTCCATGTGTATGAATACGTCTGGACCATGCCCCCCAGCCTGGCATCACGCTCCACAATCTCGACTTGATAACCCTTCCTGTTCAGGAGAAATGCCAGGCGCAGTCCGTTAAAACCGCCCCCTAACAGAATCACCTTCCCAACAGGTTCATTGCAACCATCTTTTGTCATTGGATTCTCATAAGATTTAATTTGATTCGAAGATGATCAGGACAATCCCCTCTCATGCAGGTGAAGTTTCATGGCAATCAGCTTTAAAAAACGATGAAACAACAAAAAGAAACGGTCGATCAGAGGCCGGTTTAATAAAAACAGAAACGGACGGGATATCAATACTTCAAGGATTTTCTGGGGGATGCGATATTTATTCATATCCACCAGAAAATTCAGGTAGCCGCCCTGATGTCTCTGCCCGAAAGTGATGTCGTACATATCATCGAAAAATATTCCGTCGGCACAGGCTTTTTTATGCAGCGCCGTACCGGGGAAAAAACTTAGAGCATAGACCCTCGTGATATAAGGACGAGGCAGTTTTACCAGCAAACGAACGGTTTCCAGAAGGTCTTCATTGGTTTCATAAGGATTTTCAATGATAAAATCATAATACGGCAAGAGCCGGTCTTTATAGCTGTTGAGAATGTGGGCTGCCTTTAATGATTGATCAACACTCCCGACATGCTGCCGGTCATAGAGTTCGATGATTCTCCTGCTGCCGGACTGGATGCCCATACCGATATTGGTTAAGCCCGCGTCAACCAGCAAGTCAAATTTTTCCTGCGTCACATTGGCCGGAGAGACAAGGATATAAAAAGGAAGCGCTATTTTTTCTTTATATTGCCTCGCAAAATCCTGCAAATCGGAAATACTCCTGCTCGAAAAGGTGTCATCGCAGAAACAGATTTCACCAATAAAAGGAAAAGCGTTTTTTGCCCAAATCAATTCTTCCATCAGGTTGCTGACGCTTCTTTTCCGGAAATAACGCCTGCCGTAGATATTTTCAGTAAGAGGATACTCTCCGCAAAAAGTACATTTATACGGACATCCCCGGGCCGATAGGACCTGGTATGCCGGATTCTCCGGCCGGTCGCAATTCAAGGGTGGGAAAAACTTGATCAGATGACGCCGCCAGTTTTCCGGAGTCATCGGTTCAATGTTATCCCCGATCAGCAGATGGTGGTCCTCAAAGCTGTAATCGGGGAAAGGCAGGCTGTCGAGCTCTTTTGCCAGGGCTCCTGCACCATTATTGACAACCTGACCATCCTTTTTGATCCATATCCCCGGAATGCCGGATATGTCTTCATGATTGCTCATGCAGCGAACCAGTTCAAGAAGCGATGTTTCCGCTTCACCAAAACAAACCATATCGGCTGTTTCAAGACACTCTTCGGGACAAACGGTCGGATGAATCCCTCCCCAGATGATTGGCGTTGCAGTCGATTTTTTTATTCGTTTGGTCAGTTCAAAAGCAATTGACTTGTGATGCGTCATCAGGGATATGCCAATAAGATCAGATCCCATGGAAAGATCAATGATCTGCTTCAGGACGTTTTCACTGTAATGATAGTTGCTATGAGTGGCCCTGCGTTTGAGATCTTCCACTGTCGGAAGAAATAAGAGCTGAGATTGATAACCGTTTTTCTTCAGAAGCGAAGAAAGGATTCTGGGGCCGATCGCGTCCGTTGACAAACCCAGCGATAAAAAAGTAACTTTCATAATTTATTTTCCTGTCTGTGTTTCATTGTTCTGCTGCCTGCCGTTGTCGTTCATCCTTCCGGCAAATGTAGTATAAAATCCCTTTATTTTTCATCAACAAATAACTGCGGATAATCATCTGATGCATTGAAATCATGCGTGAGTAATGTCATTCCGAAATGACAGGGATATTTTTTAACGTACTCCGAGAAGAATTGTGCATAGCGATCCGTGTCATCCGCCACCGTCTTTTTCAAATCGGACATGGCCGCTTGTGGCAAATCAAAGGGTTTTTCAAAAAGCAGCATGTGGGTGTCATCCTGATTCCGGACTACAAAGGTCGGAATGATAACTGCTCCTGTTTTTCTTGCCAATTTGAAAGGTCCGGCGGAAAATATTGCTTTACGCCCCAGAAAATTTACAGGTATCCAGTTTGTTCCATCTCTTCCATCAAATGCGATACATAACATTTCATTATTCTTCAGGGCATTAAGCATCGGCCTTAAAAATCTTTCCGCCTGGATATACTTGACGGGCAGCCGGTCGGCATCCCGCTTTCGCCAGACCCAGACTCTTTCATGAATAAGAGATTTATGCCTTTGTCTTCCTGTGAGCTGATTCACTTTATATCCCTTGTATCCCAGATAGGGGAGAGGCAAAAGAAAGGAACCAAAGTGGGCCAGCAAAAGGATTACTCCATGGCCATGTGACAGCGCTTTGTCCACATTCTCCATTCCCCTGACCTCGAGCATTTCATCAAGGACATCTTTTGAAAGCCGTCCAAAGAAAAAAGTTTCTGTGATACGGGCATAATGATTCTCAAAACCTCTCCGGGTAACTTGCATGATCACTTCCCGGTTTTTCTCGTCCGTAAGAATCAACCTGATTGCCTGAGCCAAGGCTACCCTTCGTTTTCCGTCCAGGCGGCAGATCAAACGACCCAAAAACCTCCCGGCTGAAGATATTCTTCGCCATCCCATGATCCGATAGAAAAAATAGGAAATTTCTCCGAATACCCATAAGCCTGCGTCAATCAGCCCGGCAAATACATGATTTGTTTTCATATTCCGATAAATTCAATAAAATTCCTTCTTCATTCTCTTTTTAATCCTGACATATCATCAGAGAAGACTCTCTGCGGCTTCTTCCGTAAAATGGCCGTTTCTCTATAGGTTCCTTCGTGGTTCAATTCATTTCGATTTGAGCTGAAATATCTTTGCCGAAATTCTTTCACCACGCTGCTGCTGGAAAAGATAGAGCCGATCGTCCAGAATCTCAAAACTGGAATGATTGTCCATAGCCCGCTGATTCTGCGTTTGAATCTGGTCAAGCAGGGCAAAGCCGGCGTTGATGTCAAAGAGCGCCAGGTATTCACTTACCTTGAAACCGGTCGACCCTACATAGCAGTCGTTGAAATTGATAATCAGCGTTCCGTTGACGTGGCGGGCGCGTGTGACCCTTGTGGGAAAAGTCACTTTTGTCACCGGCAGACGTATTGCTTTGCCTGAAAAAGAGCGCAAATCATCACTGAGCGGCAAAATATAGAGAGCCGAGGTGTTCGGGGGCACCCACATTCCTGTCTGGAAACCAGCTACCAGAAAAGGTTTTCCGTTAATGTGAAGGAGCGCGTTTTGGCTCATCATATTCCCACCCGGCACCACTTTGCCGGTATCCAGTAAAATATCCTCCGAAATGCTCATATCTTCGTTGAGCTTTCTCAGGTGATGAATCGTACCCTTTTCACCCCAGGCACGGGTTAGAATGTAGCGAACTCCTTTATGATAGAAAGGGGTTGGATCATCCGTAATTTCCGGATACGCGGGAAGTCCCCTGGGGTTATCTATAAACTGTTTGTTCAGCGCACAACCTTTTGCGATATGCAGGGATCCCCGGGAGAATTGCAGAGGGGAATTCGTATAGACAGCAACATTTAAAAAATGTTCATTGCATGTAATTTCGGGCATCAGCATGCTCTCGTAGGCTTTCCAGAACTGGCCTGCTGCAATGCCAACGCGAAGATCGGTGACCCTTTCCGTTGCGGCACTCAACCGAACCGCCTGACCTATCTTACTGAGATTGGCGTCCAGACGAAGAAGCATAGGTCCACCGGGGGTGTTATAAGCCAGCCATAGTTCTCCTCCTATGGCTATCACATCCGGTCGGAAGGCCGGCTGACCGGCGGCAGTCAATTCGACATGGGAAAGCAGTTGAAGGGATGACGGTTTCTGGACTTTGCTGATGACCTCGCTTCCGTCATCGCTTACCGCTGCCTTGGCGGGGGGGAGATTGGTGCGGGTCTGGGCATTCACTCCCGATACGAAAAAAGTCAGCATCAGGACAATGTAAACAACGTTTTTTTTCATAATCCTCTCCTCTTAAAATGATGGATACTGCGATTACTCTTCCGGGGTCATCCGCTTCAATGGTTGCATTCCTGGAAAAGTTTTCATTGACACATAAAGGTGGTTTTCCTATATTCGACCACAGAAATAGATAATCTTGTCAATGAATAACCATTGCGTTGGGAATCCATTGGATTGTCAATTCACGACCGGCCCGACAAGGGCAGTCACTCACAGGAAACCGAAACGAATGCACAAACGAAACAGAACTTTAGGGTGGGCTTTCAACCAGTTCGTCAACCGCAGCCTGCAGGGATGGTCTTACCGTTACGACAGCGGTCTGGCCAAACCGACCAGGATCATTTTCTGCGTCACTCTGCGGTGCAATATCAAGTGCCAGCAGTGCGCGATCTGGCGAATGCCAAAGACAGAAGAGCTGACCACCGCTGAATGGAAAAAGGTCATCACGGATCTTAGAAATTGGATTGGTCCATGCCGCATACAACTTGCGGGTGGAGAAACCTTTATGCGTCGCGATATCACCGAGATTATCGACTTCGCAACGCGAAATGGAGTCCTGACCGGAGTGGTGACCAACGGAACGATGATCGACCAATCCATGGCTCAAAAAATCGTCCATTCAGGTCTTGGTTACATCCATGTTTCCGTCGACGGTATCAGGCCCGAAACACACGATGAAATACGCGGCATTCCCGGCCTTCACACCAGGACAATGGCGGCGGTTGACGCCCTCCTCGAGGCGGGTCGGGGCAGCGGCATGTCCATTTCCCTGGCAACCGTCATCAACCGCAAAAACATGGGCGAACTCGTTGATCTGGTCCACCTGGTGGATCGCAAGGGAATTGACGGTATCCTTTTTAACCCCCTCGGCCCGACAATTGACAGTGATCCCGATTGGTATAAGAAAACCGATCTTTGGTTCGATGACCTCTCTTCAATCAACCGGGTGCTCGATCAGCTGGTCGAACTGAAAAAAGGCGGCGCGAAGATTCTGAATCCACCCGAGCAGATCGAAGGAATGAAAAAGTACTTCGAACAGCCCTATCTTCTGATGCGCGACGGGTGCATGGTCGGCATCACCAACCTGAGCATTACCTGCGACGGGTTTATTCATACCTGTTACAAAATGCCGCCCCTCGGAAATGTCCGGGAAACAACACTTCGCGAAGCATGGAATTCAGCTAAGGCCCGTGAAGTCAGGCAAATGATCAAAACCTGCGATATCCACTGCAGCCCGGGCAACTTTGTCTACCGCAGAAGCCTCAAAAGTGAAATTCTCAGGTTCCTGCGGTACGGTTAATTCTGTAAAGACAGGCGTCTTTTAGTCTTTCCAGAGGCGTCTCATAGGGCACTTGATTCATAATCCGCGAACAACGGATGTTCATCCGATGAAGCCATCACTCTTCTCAAACACATCGTATACCCGTAGTGATGAGGGTACCGACGGACATAATCCGAAAGGATATCGGCAAAATCCTGCATGATCGCCGTCGCTTCAGCAGAGGGATCGGGATGATTCTTTGTCCCAAGCGGCGGATGGAAAACCAATCGATGGGAGAGATTCTTTCCGGTGATAATGAAGACGGGCACAATGACCGCTCCGGTCTTCAAGGCGAGATCCGCCACGCCCTGGGGAAAGTTCGCCTTTCTTCCCAGAAAACGAACGTCCACCGTTTTACGGGCCGCACCTCCGTCTGAAGTAATACCGACAATTTCGTTGCGCCGCAACGCCATGAACAAAGGGCGGGGAATGTTGCCCACGGGAAAATGCTTAATAGGCAGCCTGTTTTCATACCGGGCTTTTTTGTCCAGCGCAATCTTCTGAATGGCGCTTGTTGCATGCGATTTCCAGAGAGATGCGGAAGCGCTTATCTGATTGATCACATACCCGCAATGCCCTAAAATCGGCAGCACCATCTGGAAAGCACCAAAATGGGCCTGCAGGAGCAGCACTCCCGACCCGCGAGAAAGGGCCTTTTCCAGGTGTTCCACACCTTCCATGGATATGTGTTTGCTGATGTAAACTTTGTTGATCTCCGGATACAGCAAAACTTCAAGTTCGGACATGCAGTAATTTGCAAAACTGTCTTTCACGATACCATCAATGGATTTGGCCTTGAGATCCGGAAATATTTGCTTCAATTCGTCAGACAAGATCAGGCGTTTTTGTTTTGATATCAAAAACAGAAGGCTGCCACCAATTTTGCCGAGACGATAAATCCACGAAAGAGGAATGAATCGGATGCAAAATCTGAGCGGATACCAGTAGACTAACAACGCCAGATCTTTGATGAGCCCAAACAAGCTTATGCTCTCTTCTTCTCTATATGCGTTCCACTTAAGTTCACAGGATTTCTTTCGGGAGGTTTACCCTGGCCCTTTACGTGACGACGAAAAAGCCACCTCGCGTCCCAGACCCTTCGATGCCCTGGCGCCAAAATGTTTCAGAAAACGGCCAAAGTACCATCGCCATGAAATCCCCTTCAAAGGACGGGTAGTCGGCCAGAAGCTAATACGATCCACACCCGCATCTTCCGCAAGCTGCACCGCCTTCATAATCATCTCTTTGCGGTCATTCCAATTGAAGAGAACATACTTCCATTCGACGATCGGAACAGACCGTCCCCTTGCGTTACGCAGAGCGACAAGATCTTTCATGTTCCTGTATGCCTTTTTGAAACTTCCCTTTGTCTGGTAACGCGTGACCGATTCATCGCTGCATCCATGAATGGAAAACATCACTTCGTCCAAAAGAAGAGCGGCTTCACGTTTATCGTCGGTGTCAATCATGGTGCCGTTGGTCGACGTAATGATCCGCACGTTCGGATTATACCGGCGTAATATTTGAATTTGATTCAAAACGTTTTTAGGAAAAAACGGCTCTCCCTCCGCCAGAAAACTGATCTGCTCGATCCCGAGCCGGCTAACTTCCAGCGAGATCTTTTCCAGATCCTCATCGTTGATAGTGCTTTTCGTCCGCAACTTTGCGGCCCGCAGACGGGGGCATCCCTGGCAATAAATGTTACACAGAACCGTGTTCTCCAGCAGAAGGTCCCGCCGCGGCTTACCGTGCTCATGCTCATACATCGGGGCTTCTCCGGACGGGCAACGCCGAAGACTCCTGCAAACCACACAACTGAGCAGCGGCAGGTATCCACGGGCAAGGCTCTGTTTCAACTGCTGTGCACGGGGACCGTTGACACACTCTTCCAGCGTTTGATTCGACAGGTTACCAATCCAGGAGCTGGTGTCATAGGATTCAACACAGCAGGCTACTGTCATGTCGCAGAGGACAGAAAGGCTGTGCTCCGCAGTACCGGCGAGTGATGCGCACCAAAACCGTTGTGAACTCATTCTCGCGCCGAATTCCATTTGCTTTTTCAGAAGTCTGCGCGCCAATTTTTTCAGAATCAGTTCAAATCCCATAGTCACCTTCTGATTTATTTTGTTGATATTTCGCAGCCACATTTATTGAAGCGATCAGCAATCCTAATATAAACCATAATTGTTTTCGATAGATTGGCATATCAAAGAAATATACAAAAAGCGCATGCAACGAAGCTGCAACAAGCACCACCTGCAACAACCAGAGATTATCTTTTACTTTTGGCTTAACAAAAATATATTGATAGGAACGTTGGGCGATCATAAGCAAAAAAATGATCATGAATGCCGCTCCCGGCACGCCATATTCTGCGCATAACGTCAAGAATAAATTATGTGCAGTGGGCAGAGCATATGCCATATCCGCCATCAAACTGTCAGGACCACTCCCCAGGCCATTCTGTTGCACAATTCTTTCAATCGTTTTTCGCCAGATATACTGACGGCCAGCGAGGGAACTTGGTTCAAATTCACTCTCCGATACAGCTACCTCAACCTTTTGCTGTGTGGATTCCATGTTTTTCATATGGGTTGTCTTGAGTAAAGAAGAACCAAAGAGACCGGCTAAATTTAAGGCAATAAAGACGGCGACAACCCAGATCGTCAATTTGCGCCAGTTTGGAACAGCCAAACAAACGAACATGGCAGCCAGAAACATTCCGGCAACAGAGATTTTGGAAAAAACCTGGTAGATAATCGTGATATACAGCAAAACAAGAGCAAGCAAAATACCTCTGACCTTGAAAGATGAAGATAATTTCATCAGCAAAAAGGCAAAAAGAATTCCTGCCGTCAAAAGCATGGCCAAATCATGCTTGGCAGCAAATCCAACCCCCGTGAGCATGCCTACGTTGGACGGAAGAGTGCCGGAGGCCCGATTATAAATCGAAATATAGATAGATGTATACTTATTGAAAAGATCTATTAAATCATAGTCGAACCGGAAGACAAAGTACGTTGCATAAACAGCAGACAGACCATAGATGACAGCAACGAAACAATAGACTTTCAGAACAGCAATAAATTTTTCATAGGTGTCCAGGTAGAGCACAAAGAACGCGATAATGACGAAGCAGCTGATCATTCGCCACAAACCCATTAAAGAAAGAAAGAAATACTCAGACCTGTAAACTGTAAACAGGCTCCAGGAAATGAAAAGGGCCAGCAAAAAGAAGATCCATTGATATGGAAATGCTGTGGAAAGATCGGCAGTCACTGGTTGTCGATGACGTTCACTTAATTTCCTGAAAATGATGACCAACAAAAGGATGAACGAAAATATTTCCTCAAAATAAATAAGGATGGAAGGACTATAGGGCTGCTGATACTTGATGACAAAACTGATACTGGCCAGCGGATACAAGAGTATCAACAGATAAATACCGATGATCGGTCTGAGAACAACAATAAAAAAAATGGATAAACAAAGAAAGCCAACGAGCCATGCGTAAGGATAGATCACCTGCGTCAAAGTGAGGCAGACGATAAATGCCAGGGCCAGAAACATGAACTCAAGACGGTCCTTGTTGGAAAACCAGTGTGACCAGTATAATGTATTCATGCAATAATCCGGACAAACATCACAACTACTCTTACCGAATGATGCTCTTCTTTCATAAAATCAAACGTAAATATTAAATTGAGAAAAGTAATCGATGCATACTGTTGCCGATTGATCATGGAGCCGAAGTATGGATCGTT
Organism: uncultured Smithella sp.; assembly: GCA_964394715.1. Lineage (GTDB taxonomy): Bacteria > Desulfobacterota > Syntrophia > Syntrophales > Smithellaceae > UBA8904. Next base: position 12,337 of record CAYMYR010000020.1, on the reverse strand, counting down.
CATGCAATGATCTTGTTAACAACAATCCCTTTGAGCGTGGATTTGTCCTTCATCAATTCATACATCTCTGCAAAATGATCGATTTCATAAATGGAGTGTTCTCCGGATCCCACAACTATAATGTCTCCGTGCTGCGGCAGCATGTCACTGATCAGCAAATGGTCACTGCCGGACGGTTCGTCAGTGAAAATAATTTTTTCATAGTCTTTGGCCAGCACCGTAAACAATTCTGTTAACGGTTTCAGGTTCAACGGTTTCAGATCGGGATTGCCCCGAGCGCCTGCCGGCACAAACGCAATGTGATACATCGGCTCGTCAACAATAATATCTTTGATTTCCCTGTTGCCGGCAATGTAATCCGTAAGTCCCGGACGGTCTTTGAATCCGAATCGGTTTGTGGACGACCGGTTTGTCAAATCACCGTCGATCAGCAGCACCGTTTTCCCCATTTTTTGATGATACAATGCCAGGGCCCGTGCAACGGATGCTTTTCCCTCACCTTTAAGGCCGCTTGCGACCCGTATAATTTGAGTGTCATTTGTTGACAGACAGATCTTGTGAATGTGCTTGCATACAGCCGCGTCAAACTCTCGTATCTGGTTGACGGATGAAGCGGCCAACATCGGAACATCGGCATAATGCACAGGATGATTCAATGCGGACAATTGCCATCCGCGATAAAGCCTGTTGGCATACAATTCCCTTCCGATCACAAGAAAAGAAAGCACCAGGAAAGATGCCAGAAAAGTCAGGGCCAGAATCTGTTTCCTTTTTGGGAAATGCTTGTAATACTTGAGGTTTGTTTTATCGATACTTGCAGGAGAAACAATCCTGAAGAACGACAGAGGTTTTTTGATGACATTGCTGACGTTGCTGTGGTTTGTCAGAACAGTGGCCAACAGCGCAGCCAATTGTTTCTTTTCATCCATCAACTTACTCAACTCTAACTGGGCTGCAGCAAGTTCTTCCTGCCGATTCTCCGCTGCTTTCAAAAGGGTGTTGTAATGTTCCACCTGGGTGCGATAAACGGTATGATTCATATCATATTTCAACATGGCGGTCAGAACATCCGTATGCAGATAGAATGATGCTTTGGCCTCTTTTTCCAAAGCTTCCCGGGTCGCGTTCAAAGATTTTTCTGTAACTTTGTAGAGCGGGTGTTCTTTCGTCAGTTCGACAGAATATCCGGCCAGCGTACGGGTCAGTTCTTCCATCTTTGCCTTAAGGGTTGTGATGGTCGGGTTCGAATCCATGATCAATTTATATTTTTTAATTGTTTCCCTGTCCGTGGATTTCCGAAATAACTGATCAACTCTCAACTTATAGGCCTTTTCATCGAGATGGGCGGCATCAAGGTCAGATTTTATGCTGTATATTTTATTGATCAGGGACTGGGACTCGGCATCCACATCACCGACGCGATAACGTTTTTTTACATTTTTAACCTGTGTGTCAATCGAGTCTTCCTGCCTGCGGATTTCTGCAATCTGGTTGTCCAATCGCGCAACAACGATGCCCAGGGCATTTCTCGGATTATTCGCATTTTCTTTCAGGAAGGCTTCGGCGTAGTTTCTCGAATAGGCGACAGCTTTATCCGGGTCTGTTGAATACCCCGATATGCTGAACTGCTGTGTATCTGAAATCCACTGGGCTTTTATCCCCTGGCCATCGTTTGAAAATACAAGACGGAAAAGATTCGGTTTAATAAAATAATCCGTAAAGATCAGGTCACCTGACGAATCTTTTACATTCATGCTTTTGACAAACTGATCGGCCAGTTGAGGCGAATGCATCAGCATCACGCTGTGGTTGGCAAAAAATTCAAATCGGATATAATCCGCAGCCGTTGTATAGGGGTATGAAATCTCGCCGCCCTTGATGATTTTATGCAGATCTCCATCCAATACAATAATGGTTTTGGCTTCATAAACAGGCTTAAATAAGAAAGTGATCAGCGTCACGATGATCGCTATTGCGGCGGCACCGGCAACCACCAGCGGCAGCTTCATCTGCGCAATGGTAAAAAGCCAGTTTTTGTGATGGTCTGAATAGGTTCCAGCTTTGGTGATTCGTCTTCTTAGATCTGATAATCGCATGTATCCCATTCTCTTCCCTTCCATATATTATATTACTGTTGAGGTTTTTACATCAGAAACCTGACGATTGGTAACTTTATTTCTGAACATAATGAAAAGATCCCGATCATTATCATTGAGACCGGTAAAAATGATGCTCAACAAAACGATGGCACTGCTGCCGGCCCCGAGCAATAGATTTAATGTATTGCTCGTCTGGAAGGTGGATTGAAGGATCAATCCCCCGATGGCCAGAATTGAGAACGATACAACAGGAATCACCAGATTTGAACTGAAAGGATGTATCTTAAAATACCGGTGAATCAGCAGGATTCGTGACAAAATAACAACCATGTTGCTTATGACGGTTGAAAATGCGGCCCCGATGATTCCATAGGGCGGGATCAGCAGAAGATTCAGCAGGATATTCAGAAGTACCAGAAAAATCAACATCCCCAATTCGGCAAACTGTTGTCCTCCGAGGACAAACAGTAGACCACCCGTGCCGCTCAGCGCTATAAAAATACTGCCGAACCCTAGAATCAACAGGACCGTTGGTCCATCCTGAAGAAACTTTTCACCGAAAATCAGCATCATCGGGTCTCTTGACAACATAAGAAAAACAGCGATCGGAAGTGTCATGAAAAGCATCCAGCGTGTTGCCGCCGCGTTCAGAATTCCTACATCCTCCATCTTGTGTACACCGAGTTTACCGGCAATCAAAGGACCGAAAATATTGTTCAGGGAGCCCACGATGAAGGAAAAAAATATAATCCATCGCGCAGCTGCCGCATACTCTCCCACACCGGCTGAATTTCCAAGGATGTTGAGCATCAGAATGTCCATGGAAGACCCGCATATAAACAAAAGCCCGAAAGGTGTCAGCGGCAGGGAATACGCCAGGATTGGTCTCCAGTTCATTGTAGAAAGTGAATGACTCGCCGCCAGCTGATGAAATTGTGATGGCCCTATAAAATTTTTTATCTGATTACGCACCGTCATCAGCATGGATAACGAACAGACCACAACAGCAAAAAGAAAGGCATACCCGGCGGAAAGATAGTTACGTCCCAATAGCTGCAAGGAAATAAAGGCGGCTATTTGAAAAGAAGGAAAAAACAGATTTTCGATGATTACTGTATATTTTGTTGTTTTGAACCCGCGGCTAAGTTCAGCCGTCACCTGAAACAGGGCAAAGAACGGCAGGGCAATGGAAAACAGCTTTAGCATGGTTACCATTTCAGGATTGTGAAAACAGGTAACGGCTATAAATGAAGACATGGCATAAAGCGCAACGGCAAACATGACTCCGAACAGAAAGGGCACATAGGCGACGGTTTTAAAAACATCCAGAATCATTTTATAACTGGACATTTCGTGACCGATGGACAAAAAACGCATGCCGGCTTTATGCAGGCCAAGAGCTGAAATATTCTGCAGAACATTGCAGACGATAAGGCATGTCACAAATATCCCGTAATACTTGGGACCATAAAAGCGGGAGATTAGAACCTGCAAAGTGATCGCAAGAAGCGCCCCGGCCGTTGCACCGACAAGACTCAACCCCCCTCCCTTTGCCGCAGTCACAATGGGTGATGCCTCACCTCTGTTTTTTGGCGTTTGGGGGGGCAAGTGATCAAATGATCCCTCTGATTCACTTGCGCAACGGGCTGAGCCGTTTTCCTTGAAAGGGTGATTTTTCATCAAATCAAATTTAAAATTTGTTTATATATTATTACGATGGCAAATAAATATACCAGCGGACGAGAGGTCTGCATCATTGCCATCATCTTCACCTTACTGAAGTGGAACGGCAAAGGTTGTCGTGCTTTTGACACCCCGGATGACATCCTCCACCTGGGGCCATAATACGGTCCCGCTCTCTATGGAAACGATCGGCTGAATGATCTGGCCGATGTAGGTCATGAACCTGGCTACATCCGCAATGGCCTTTGTGGACACGTAAACAATATCCCCGGACTGCAGCCTTACGTCACCCGTAATATCCCCTTTTTTCCGGATATCCCCGAAGCTGAACGACAGAAACTCAGCCTTTTCTTTTCCCCGACGGATTACAATGATCTTATTCTCCTGCGCGTGGTGCGTCATACCGCCGGCTTTTGCAATGGCCTCAATAATTGTAAGGTCGGCGTCCAGCGCGTACAAGCCGGGGGTGGTCACTTCGCCGAGTACAAGGAATTTCTTACTTGAAATCGCTGTAACCGTGACAGTTACCTGAGGATTCACCAGATAAACTGAAAAGCGCTCTTTGAGTTCATCCCTCAGCTTGAAGGCACTCTTGCCCGCAACCTGCACATCGCCGATCAGAGGGAACATGACCTTGCCCGAGCTGTTGATCTTAACGGATTTTGTAAGGCCATCCTGGCGGTAGACGGCAAACTCCACCGTGTCCCCGACCCCGATAACAAATTCAGAGACGCGAAAATCCTCTTTTTTAAATTCTTCCGGTTTCGCACTGTCCGGTATCGGTTCCGTCGATGCGCAACCCATCAATACGACCAATACCAAAAGCAGGTAAAGCAAACTGCGGCCAAATTTTCCGTTCATGATGTCACCTCGTAACGTTGAATAAATCTATCCTGTATCCTCTATTTTTTCAATGCTGCACAGAAGCCCCCTCAACTGATAACTGCCGAAAGCCGGATCATACGGGGCGTCATTTGACGTGAGAACATTGGCATTGGAATCCCATACACCAAAATCAGGCCCTTCTTTTTCAGGGAACCACCATCCATGGTCAACATTGACAACCCCTCTTCGAATGTCTCCGGTCACTTGCGCTTTCATCCTGATCTTTCCCCGGGGAGAGCTTACGTTTATCCAGTCTCCGTCCTCGATGCCGAACAGTCCGGCTGTGGCCGGATGAATCTCGGCGACCGGATGAGGCCGTCTTTTTCTCAACGATTCTATCTGTCGATGTTCACTGTGAAAAAATTCCTTCCTCCTGCTCCCCGTGGTCAATACATAGGGGAACTGATTCGCCAGTTGGGGCTGCGAATTGGGACTCTCCGGCGGTTCCTTGAAGGTTGGCAAAGCATCATAGCCCATTCTCTCCAGGGATCTGCAGTGCAGCTCAACCTTTCTCGAAGGCGTCCGGAATCCCTTCTTTTCGAATTTGTAATATTCATGGGGAGCCGTAAGGATGTGTTTCTCCTTTAGCCGCTCAAAAGTAACGCCAAGAGGCTCCAGCTGGTAATTCAACAGGTTCTCCAGCGTTTCCTCAGACCCGGGCAGATTTAATCTTTTGGCAAGATCAATCATGATTTCTTCGCAGGACCGGCATTCCCCCACCTGGACCACCTTTTGCTGCGCAATGACCGCGTTTGCGGCAACAAGCGGCATTTCCATGATCTGATTCACTTCCGGCCAGAACGCGGCGGGAAGAACATAATCGGCCAAAGCCGCAGTCGGGGTCATAAACAGGTCCGTAACCACCAGCAGATCAAGTTTCAATAAAGATTCGTAAACTTCGCGTGAATTGGCGACTGTCAACAGGGGATTGCTCCCGAAGATCAGGAGCGCCCTGATCTGATAAGGATCACCGGTGCGCATGGCTCTGAAAAGACCGGGAATATGAGCGGAAGGCAGATACGCCCGCGGCCCCGAGAGCAGTTTGAACCGGTCCGAACCGATCCTTCTGGCACTCATTCCTTCCGGCAGCAGGTTTCTTAATACCGGATAAGGCCGTATGATTTCCATCCCGAGAATATCCCCCCCGGGAATGTCGATATTTCCCGTCAAACCGCGCAATATCGAAAGCGCTCTTACGGTTTGCAGGGAATTCGGATTCTGCTCGATGGATACGCCCCATTCCAGAACGGAAGGTTTTTCCATTGCGTATCTCTCTGCCGCGTCAATCGTGTCCTGTGCCGGAACACCGGTTATCGCCTCGGCCCATTGAGGAGAACAATCCGCTACGTGATCACTGAGCTTATCGAAGCCGACCGTCCATTTCTCAACAAATGCTTTGTCATAAATCCCCTCTTTGATGATTACATGAATCATCGCAAGCGCCAGCGCACAATCCGTTCCCGGCCTTACGGGCAGCCACATCCCGCAATGTTTGGCCGTTTCGGACCTTCGGGGATCTACGGCTATGCCGTAGCTTCCCGCATCAAGCGCCCTTCGGACGGGAAATGCCAGTTCCCCGTCCGGTCCGCTGACCAGTGGATTATGGCCCCAGAAAAGAATCGTCCTGGGTTTGATATCTCCATAGTAATCAGCGACCACAAAACCGCCATAAGTAAGACGGCTTACGGTAATGCGGGGAATGAAGCAGTTGGCCAATCCGGGTTCATACCAGTTGGGAGTACCAAGGGTATTGGCAAAACGTACGGTGTGCATGTAATGGTGCCGGCCTGTTCCCTGCCCGATGGCAATTGATTCCGGACCGGATTCCGACCGGATGCGATCCATTCTATAGGCGATATCGCTCAAAGCCGCATCCCAGGAGACCTTCTCCCATTGATTGGATCCCCTCGCGCCGACACGTTTCAAAGGGGTAAGGAGCCTGGAAGGATGATACATCATTTCAGGTGTGGCCGGCCCTTTGACGCACATCCGGCCCTGATTGAAAGGGGAGTCAGGATCAGGCGCGACTTTTACCAGTCTGCCATCCCTCACCGTCAGCAAAGCGCCGCATCCTCCGTGACAGATACGGCAGACGCTTCGATAGATAATTTCCCGGTCTTGCATCATGAATGATCAGGCCCGGTTTTCGTCAAAACTCACCAGGACCTTGCAATTTTCCTCAAGGATCTTTTCCGGAGACCGAAGAAGCTCACAGAGTTCCCCGGGCCCCCTGAGCACTTTCGTTACAACATCATCCAGGGGAATGCGTGCGTTTTGACAGAGGCTCAAAATGTTGGCAAAGGCGCCTCCCAGATGCCCCCTGGAGCCGACGATGGATACCGCGTTGGTAATCATGTGGTCCACTGCATCGAGCACCAGAGGTTCACCGCTCCTGCCGAGGAGAGCGACACGGGCGTTTGCATTTAATCGTCTGAATACTCTGCGCACGTTATCCATGTATCCCGATGCCTCCATGACAACATCAATGGAAGAAGGGCCGTTCTCAAAGAACTCGTCAATATCGTAGACTTCATCACTCCATTTTTTGGCTAGGTTCCGCCTCAATGCCAAAGGTTCGACCACGTATACCCTGGAGGCCCCGAAAACTACTTTGCTCAGCATGGCTGAAAACAGACCGATAGGGCCAGCTCCGAAAACAACAACCACATCACCAGCACTGAGGTGTGTGTTCTGACATGCCACATAAGCAACCCCGGCCGGTTCAACGCACGCAGCCGCCTTGAGCCCCTTATCGTTTTTCATCAGGGCTGCGACATTATGAGTCAGCATGGATGGAACATCAACAACCGTGCCGAACAGCCCGTCCTCTTCCAATCCGAGCAACAAGGCATTGCGGCACTGATTAAAATCTCCCCTTCTGCACTCATCACAGTAGTGGCACACGATAATGGACTCAAATGTCACATAGTCGCCGGGTTTCACGTGCTTCACCTGAGCGCCGACCTCCAGCACCTGTCCTACGCCTTCGTGACCGATAACACGCCCTTCCCGAGGGATTTTTGCCGGGGCTGAACATCGGATATAACCCGTAACAGGATGGGTGGCCACCAGATGGACATCCGTACCGCACACACCCGCATAGGTCATCTTGATCCGGACATCATCAGAACGAAGCGTACGTAAATCCCTTGTCTCCACAGACACCCTTGGATTTTTGTATATCTGGTGAGGACCGGGATTCGCAACCCCTTCGACAGGGTCAACATCCGCATGAACAACAACCACCTTGGATTCCATCGCCAATTCTCTCCTTTATCTTAATTGTTTCAGCCTTCCGCCTGCAGTTCCCGATAAAGAATCTTCCCGCCGGGGGTTTTGGGAAGCTTGTTTCTAAACTCTATGACGTTCGGAACCTTGATTCTCGACATTTTTTCCTCACAGTATTTCTGGACCTCTTCTTTGCCAAGTTCAAAACCGTCTTTAACGACAATAACTGCCTTGGGTACCTCACCGCGGAGGCGATCCTGAATTTTAACAACCGCCGCCTCTTCAATGAGCGGATGGGCGAGGAGCACTCCCTCAATCTCTAGAGGAAAAACCTTAACACCTGCCACCTTCATCATCCCGGTCTTTCGGCTGGCAAAATAATAGTAACCATCCATGTCTTTCTTTACCATGTCACCGGTACAATACCAGCCGTCTTTCATATACATTTCCGTTTCCGCCGGTTGATTGTAGTATCCGCTGCACACTCCCGGACCTTTGATCACCATCTCCCCCACTTCATCGGGAGGCAATTCCATTCCTTCTTCTCCCACAACCTTCACATCATAGTAGGGAGACGGCTTTCCCATCGAACCTGATCTGCGTTCACCTGAAACGGGGCTGACGAGGGCGATCCCTGATGTCTCCGTGCTTCCCCACACAGGAATAATGGAAGCGCCGAACCGCTCCCAGAATTTTTCTTCCAGGGTCGGATGCGTAAACATCCCCCCGCTTTCCGGTATTCTTAAAGAACTCAGATCAAATGGAGCCGATAACGGCAATCTCGCCAGCGTATCGTAAATGGATGCAACGGCCATCATGCATGTCACACCATGATCAGATATCGCCGCGGCCACGGTTTTTGGATAAATTCCTTCAATCAGAACCGCCGTACCTCCGAGATATAAAGACCGGGCAAACAGTTCATGCGGATGGCTGAAGACAGGAAACATACATACGTGGATGTCTTCTTCCGTCAGCCCCAGGCTTTCTATTGCCGAAAGAGTGTTCCAGTATATGTTTGCATGTGTCGTGATTGCCCCCTTCGGAAATCCAGTCGTGCCCGATGTAAAATTCAAATAAACAATATCCTCATCCCGGATGGATACATCAGGTGGATTCAAAGACGGCTTTGCAATAATATTCTCCCAGGACAGGTGTTGATTTTTCGTCGTTTGCCCAACCAGAATAATCTTATCTTCTAAGCAGTGTCCCTCGAATTGAGAAATCAGATTTTGAAACTGTCCGTCGACGATCATCATCGCCGGGCGGGTCTGCTTTAACAGAAATTCAATATTATCATTCGTCTGATTGTAATCCACGGGAAAAACAATCCCCCCCGCACAGGCAACACCAAGAAAAGAAATGATGACTTCCGGCGTTTTCTGCAGAACAATCCCTACCCGATCACCCTTTTTGAGCCCCTTGGATATCAGGAAATTGGCCAGGGTCCTTGATTTCTCATGGAATTCCCTGTAAGAAATCTTCGAGTTTCCACAGATGATTGCTGTTTTTTCAGGCAGGATCGCTGCATTCCGCTCCAACATCTCAACAATAGTCATATATGAACCTGCATGCAAATGTATTGATTTAACGCTTCTAAGAAGCTCCTCTGCCGGTGAAAACCGCAGGGATCGTTTTAATGAGAATTTTCAAATCCAGCGATAAAGACCAGTGGTCTATGTACTCCATATCCAGCTCTATCCATTTATCAAACGACAATTCGTTCCTCCCCTGGATCTGCCAGAGGCAGGTAAGTCCCGGTCTAACGCTGAAACGACGTTTCTGCCAGTTGTTATCAAACAGGTTATAGTCCCGAACGGGCAGCGGTCTCGGGCCTACAAGACTCATGTCTCCTTTCAAGACATTAATCAATTGAGGAAATTCGTCGATGCTCGTCTTTCTCAAAAATTTCCCGATTCTTGTAATTCGTGGATCATTCTTGATTTTGAATACCGGACCATCCACCTCATTTAATTTTTCCAGTTCCACCTGTTTCTTCTCGGCATCTTCCGTCATCGTACGAAATTTGTAAAAATCAAATCGACGCTTGTTATAACCCACTCTTTCATGAACGAAGAAAACCGGGCCCGGCGAATCGAGTTTGATCAGGATTCCGACAACCAGAAAAAGAGGCAGCAGGACAAGCAGGGAAACAGCGGAAATCATGACATCCATAACACGCTTGACGTGCAGTAAAAATCCATCCCTGGGACCCATGTGCAGCGTAAAAAACGGGACACCATCCAGGTATTCAAGGGTGGATCTGTAAGATGATGAATCAAGGAACGTATCAGCAATAAAGCGGATTTTTAAACCCTGCTCTTTACACAAATCCACAACCTTCATGATCTCATCATAAAAAGACCTGAGCGGAAGGGCGATGATTACCTCATCCACAATATATTGATTCAGAACCTCCGAAAAATGGTCCAGGTCGGAAAGCATTTCTACCTGTCCGGGTTCAGTTTTTTGTTCCTTATCGACAAAACCGAGAATGTGGTAGCCCATCTCTTTGTGCATCATAATATGATCGGCAAATCTCAGACCTCTTTCGTTCGTTCCCACAATGATGATGTGCCTGAGATTCCGGCCTCTGTAGCGGAACATAATCAGAATCAGGCGCATGATCATTCGGATGGACATCGTCAGAATCGTTGTTGAAGTCCAGAAGATGAAAATAAAATATGTCTGCAGAACCCAGGGGTAAAAGCAAATTGCAATAAAGGACAAAATACAGGTCCCCAGAGAAGTGGCTTTCAGAACATCTATGAATTCTTCAAGGCTCCAGCTGAAGCGCTTCGTCTCATAAAGACCCATCAGCAGGAAAATAATGTGCCAGATGAGTCCGCCGACCATGATGGCAATGAAGTCCTTAACCGTCAACCATTTTGAAAAAAGATGGATCGGGTCTATAGGCTTCTCCCAAACACCGACGATCACAAGCGTAAGGGACAGGCTGCACAACAATATGGCGATATCTGAAAGCTTATAAAGAATTACAAGGATCGCTCGTCGAAAGACCATGGATGATTCACACCGTTTGGGTCGGGCAATATGAAGTATTAAAATTTAAAATATTTTTCAAGGAAGCGAATAAGCTCCTCAGATTCCTTCATGTCCAACTGCTGTTGCGCATCGCTCCATGCCGCAGAAGGATTGAAATGGGACTCAAACACTAAACCGTCGGCACCGGCAGCCAGTGACGCATGGGCAATCGGCAGCACGATATCCTTCCTTCCGAGTGAATGGCTGATATCGACAATCACCGGCAGTGAGGTCTCCTTTTTCAAAATGGGAATGGCAGATATGTCCAGCGTATTGCGTGTCTGTGTTTCGAAAGTCCGTATACCCCTTTCACACAGGATAATCTCCTCATTACCCCCATTATAGATGTATTCGGCAGCCAGGATAAACTCTTCGATCGTGGCCATGAAGCCCCTTTTCAACAAAACGGGCTTCCTGCTTTTGCCGATTTGTTTTAAGAGAGAATAATTGAACATATTTCTGGTGCCAATCTGTAAAATGTCAGCATATTTTTCAATCAGGGGAATATCTTCGGAGGACATCACTTCCGTGACGACCCGCATATCCAGGGCTGTTGCAACTTCTTTCAGTATTTTCAGGCCCTCTTCACCCAGGCCCTGAAAGTTATATGGCGAAGTTCGCGGCTTGAAGGCGCCTCCCCGAAGCATACGAATCCCCATATTCTTAAGATATGTGGCCGTTTTCATCACCTGCTCCGGATACTCCACCGCGCACGGCCCTCCGATCAGCACCGGGATTCCGCTGCCGATGACCACACCGCCGACATCAATCACCTTGCTGCCTTTCCCATGACGGCGGCTGACATTCAGTTTCTGGCGCGTACCTGCACCCATCTCTTTCACGGAGACTTTGAATATCTCCATAAATACACGCTGCATGTCTTCCGCCGGCATCGGGCCCCGGGTTTTCATCAAGATGTCCTTCAACATCTCCGATTCTCTCACCGGGTCGAAATGCGGAAGCCCCATTTTATCCTTGATGACACCGATCTTGTTGGAAATGGAAAAAAAATGATTAAGATTATTAATAATATCTTCATTTACAGCCGTCATCTCATCTCTGAGCTTATTGAGCGTTTTCTTATAATCTTCCATAGTTATTGAAATCCTTATCGAGTAATCTTCTTGTTATCTAATATTTTTACTGAGTAACATTTTGTCAATGTGCCTGTATTTTCCCGTCCAGATCGCAGCGCTTTATCCCAGAGATTTTTACAAAATATTTTCACAAGGATGTCTTTTGATACAGCTCCGCCCTTTAGATTACATATTGCCAACTCATTGCCTTGCGCCGCATCGAAAGTTGCATCAGCTGAAAAGCGCATAATTTATTTATTTTACTACTAAATATTACAAATTCATTCAACGGGAATGTTTACAAAATAATTACTTTTCAAC
>CAYMYR010000019.1:0-45014 GCA_964394715.1 uncultured Smithella sp. | reverse complement strand
GCACCTACAAAGTCTCAGTAGAGGGAAATTGTCAGAATAAAAAATTACCATTCGAAATCATGTTTATTCTGCGGGATTGGTTTCTCCATCTTATTTAAGCTGATAGCCTTTCTCTCGGAATAATTTCAGGCAGGCATCGACAACATCAGCGTCATAAATAATGCCCTTATTTTTCTCAATCTCTTCAAGGGCAGCGTCAAGACCCAAACCCGGACGATACGGACGATGGGAGGCCATTGCTTCAACAACATCGGCCACGGCCATAATGCGCGCTTCTATAATAATTTCATCTCCCTTCAGGTTTCTCGGATAACCGGATCCGTTTATCCGTTCATGGTGTTGATAAACAATTTGTGCCAAGGGCCAGGGAGATTCCACATCTTTCAACATCTCATATCCACTTTGAGAGTGTTCTTTAATCAGAGAAAATTCGATGTTTGTCAGCTTGGTGGGTTTGGCCAGTATTTCGGCGGGAATCGCCAGTTTCCCGATGTCATGGATAGAACCTGCCATCCGGATTCCTTCTATTTTTTCCTTATTTAATCCCATCTCCGTGGCGATAGACCTGGCAAGGTCAGCAACTCTCTTCTGATGACCGGCTGTATAGGGATCTCTGGCTTCCACAACAGATGCCATAACCTGAACGGTGGCGCCAAAAGATTTCCTGAGCCTTTCAAGGGTCTGGTGCAGTTCCTCATCGGCCTGTCTACGCTCGGTGATATCACGGGTTAAGCCCAGAATGCCCACTGGTCGTTGATATTTATCTCTGATAAAGGAAAACTTCACTTCCGTCCACAAGGTGCTCCCATCTTTTCGCCTCATTTCCAACTGAATTGTACGGGATTCGGTACTCTCTGCATGTTTGATTTTTTCCAGCTGCATGACATCGGATAGGGTCTTCATGGCCAGATCCATGGAGGAGGGAGTCAATGTCTGCTCAATGGACTGTTGTTTTAATACTTCTTCCGGTTCATAACCCCTCAGGATTGTTACGGAAGGACTGATATAGGTGTACTTCAGATTCATATCCAAAACAAAAATAACGTCTTGGACGTTTTCGGCCAGCAGACGATATTTGTTTTCACTTTCCTTTAAAGACTCCTCTGTCCTCTCTCTCTGCAGTCGATTGACCATCAACAGTCCCAGCAAGGCGGTTCCCACTGGATAGATCACGATGACCGGTAATGCAATATTTGAAAGCACCTTTAGAGCTGTCGCCCAGGGCAGCGTGAACATCAATCCCAGCATGGCCAAATGAATCACCATGCCGAAAAAGTAAAGCTCCTTCCAGGAAATTTTAGACAGGGAATGGCGACGAAAGTGATGCCAAGCGACCCCGATAGCTCCTGATGTTATGATTACAGCGATACCCGTGAAAGCCCCTGTCCCTCCCTGATAGAAACGAAATGCTGAGGTCATTGCTATCGCTATTACAGTGGAATGCAAACCGAAAAAGAGCCCGGAGATACCTAGCAATACCGAACGCGTATCAAATACTATACCCATCCCAAATTTCCAAGGAGTCTGCATGACGATGATCCCGATGCAGCCTAGAGTAAGACCGATAAGCGTCTTCCATAGCGACGATTGCCTTATTCGCAACCGGCTCGCGACAACGTCAAAAAGAAAAGCCACTGCCAGCAACAAAGCGGAGTTTTGAATTAGGCCAAGAAGGGATGTATCATTCATACGACATCTCGCTGCTCCCGTATGATTGCGCTTCAGCGTAATGGCTCACTGATAGCGTATTCAACCAGCACTCTCCCCCAATACAGAGGAATTTATTACTCAAGCGTGGTTTCGGAAATTTGTCCATGACACCCTCCATGGGGCTATGGTTATAAATCAATTAATGAATTAAGGCATGTAAATTGATACTCTGAAATTTATCGAATTTCAACACCATTTGTGTGTCAGACCACAAAAAAGATGAAACAGCCACCCTTGACAATTGTGCTTGTTACGGATCGAGATCTTGCATTTTTGTCACGGTCGATGATTTGCTTGTCACAGGAAGGCATCTGTAAAGTGTTGAAGCCACCTATCAAACAAACCATTGTCGGATTTAAAATAATTGATGATTAAATGAATTGAAATAAAGGAGTATTAAAATTAACCGTGACACCCTTTTCAATGGATTTACTTGCCCTTAATCCAATTTCTCGCAACTTCAATGTCGGTGAACCATTTCGTTGAAATCCCGATATTGCTTTTCACATCCTCCGCAAAAGATTGGAAATCCGCGTTTTCCGGAAGGTCAACAATGGCTGATTGTATCCTGCGAAATCCGGAAGGATACTCTTTGGCATGAAAAAAAGTTTCCGTAATACCTAAACGCCCCTTCAACGCGCGTATATCCACTACCAACTTCCTGGGGTTTATCGACTTTATTAGAGAGTAAACGTCGTGATCTAATTGCCCGATAAAATCCTTGGTTACTTGGCCTGATAATTTTATACAACAAGTTTATTTAATGTTCATTATTATTTTGATTGTTTCTAATTGAAAGCTTGTACAGGTAGGTTTGTTGACGTTTTCTTTATCACATGAAGCCTTAAGTCTTTCAGACAATTTCTACATCCACTGTTCTGAATATTTTATTTTAGGAAATATAGCTGCGTTATTCTCTACCAGCTTCCCGATGCCCCGCCTCCGCCGGACGAACCGCCTCCGCCCGAAAAGCTTGATCCGCCGGAACTCCACGAACTGCCGGACCCCCCGGATCCAACCGTAAATCCGCCGATATTGGCAGAGCCTTTGGTCTTCAAATCATTCTGGGCTTTCTTATACCAGTCCGTTCGTGTCAGAAGCAATTTGGCAATGGGGAATCCAACAACATAGGTTATAAGAAGGTAAAGTGTGCCGCTCGTCCCTAAAACAACGATGGGAAATGTTGCCCAGAAAGGAATCAGGAAAAAATAGAGAAACCATCCCATTCCGGGTGTTAAAATTCCTACTGCGGTAAAGAGACCTATAATACCGAAGATAAAAGCACCAAACAGGATTTTTTCTGTAATGGATATGTCCGCCACTTCCAGATCAAGGGCTGACGATTTTTTAACTTCCTCTCCTGATTTGGCTGTTTCAGCCGGCGCCTGTCCGCCTTCCAGCACATTGATGATTGCCCGAACGCCTTCATCAATGCCTCTGTCATAGTCATTGTTTTTGAAGAAAGGGGTGATGGCATTACGGATAATGCTTCCCGCGATACCATCTGTCATAGTGCCTTCCAGGCCGTACCCCACTTCAATGCGCAACTTTCTGTCTTTAGGCGCCACAATTAACAAAACACCGTTGTCTTTACCCTTTTGTCCCAGTTTCCATGTGTTAAATACAGTCACCGCATATTCTTCAATCGAAACACCATCAAGAGTCGGCACCGTCAGCACAGCAATCTGGTTGGTGGTTTTTTCTTCGTGGGCTTTCAGATTGGCTGTAACGGCCTTGCGCGTTTCATCGGAGAGAATTTGCGCATTGTCGGTTACACGTCCGGTAAGAAAGGGAACATCAACAGCGAAAGCCGTAAAAGCAGCCAGGGCAAAAGCAATGATTACAAAGAAAATGGATTTCTTTTTCATGCCCCCCTCTCCTCGATCACATTGGGCAGTTCATGAGATGATCCATCAGAGAGGATCACCTCTTCCAGCTTCTTCAAACCTGTCTCCAGCGCTTGAGCAGTCTTACCGGAATTGAGGTAAATACGCATGTGAACAATGATTTTCTCGATGGTTTCCTGATTGATTTGCAGGTTAAGCCCGGCATCGGGAAGCACGACAATCCGCCGTTCAAAAAGGCTCACCAGCAGTAAAACAGCCCTGCGCTTTGGCGTACCAAACAATTCATGTGACAGGAAAAGGGACCTCGCATATTGCATGGTTTCCACTTCCGCGCGGTGAGAATGAAGAAACAGCCTGGCAAAATCAGGAACAAAAACGGATAACAGGGCAAACCCCGCACCTGTCGCAAGCATAATGACAATGGCCAGAAGCGACGCCATGACGGGATCAGGCAGCGGCCACATCATGTTCATCAGCAAAACCAGCAGACCGGCCCCGGATGTTCCCAGTGCAAAAGCCTTCCAGGGAAGTTCAGCATAGCTGTCACTGCGTTCGATGATGGCAAGCACAATCTGCGCGCCTGTGCGTTTTTCCGCTGCGGTCACCTTTTGGTTCAGTACGTCCCGTTCTTCCCCGGATAACGTGTGTTTCATCAGCATTCATCTTTCGTGAAATCGCTGCTATTTTGTGGACAAAGTACAAGAAATACGGGTTTTATGTCAATATAATTCAAAAAGCCCCTTGCCCGTGGGGATTAATCCAATGTGAATCATCTGCTATTTCAATCCCGCTCACTTGGAAACATTATGCTCCTGAACCAACCCAGCAGTGTGTTTCCTTCCAGGGCTCTGCGTGTGAGTTCGTCGAATTCTTTCCTCGTTCTCCCGGGTTCAGCCATCCACTGTGACCTTGTTTTGATCGGTTTGTCCATGTCCAGATATTTTACTACACAAGCGGGATTTCCTCCTGCAACGGCATTGGCGGGTATATCCTTGGTCACGATGGAGCCTGCCCCAATGATGGCGTTGTCACCGATATGAACCCCTTTGCAAATCATGGCGCTGTCGCCGATCCAAGCATTTTTCCCGATCCGGATGGCTTCTGTTTTTCCAATCGGCTGGGTCCGGTCGTAAAGATCGTGCCAGTCGGAATCGCTGATACAAACATTGTTGGCCATCATGCAATCATCTTCAATGGTGACTCCTGTCGCTGCCAGAATTCTTACCCCCTGGCAAATCAGGCAATGTTTCCCGATCTCCACTTTTCCTGACGTTCCGTCAGCCGCCTGCCATGCGGTAATCATGACACGCTTGTCGGACATGGCAATCACTGTCGTATAATCATCGATCGAAACCGGACGGCCGTAGATATCGACATACCAGGGCTTTCTGAAAACGACACCTTTCCCTAAATGTTTGCATTGCGGTGCCAGAAAGTGCCCGGCATACCAGTTTTCAAATTGATCGGTCAGCTTTTTGAGGTAATAAGGTCGATGATCTTTCTGCAAAGTGATTTCTCTTTTCTTATGAAAGATTGAACGGGGTCAATAATGCCTCTTTATTTCGTCTTTTACATCCGCATGGAAGCGGAAAAATCTTGAGCCAATCTCCGCTTTCCGTCAAGTGTTTTATTGAATAAAAAAGGCCCCCTGTCCAAACGAACAGGAGGCCTCCCCTATTACCTAACAGCCTACAGTCTAATAGTCTATAGTCTGTCTTTTCTTACATTCCCATTCCGGGATATCCTCCTCCGGGAGGCATGCCGGGCATTGCGCCTGCGCCCTTCTCTTCGGGCTTGTCGGCAATCATGCACTGCGTGGTGAGCAGCAATCCGGAAACGGAGGCCGCGTTCTGCAGGGCAAAACGGGTAACTTTGGTCGGATCGATGACACCGGCTGAAATCATGTCTTCATATTCATCGGTACGCGCATTGAAACCAAATGCGCCTTTCTTTTCTTTGACTTTTTCCACAACGATGCTGCCCTCAAGACCTGCATTGCATGCGATCATTTTAATCGGCTCTTCAATCGCTTTTTTCACAATGTTGACGCCGATCTGCTCATCACCGCCGAGATCCAGCTTGGCCAGGGCAGGCAGGGTGCGTAAATAGGCAACACCGCCGCCGGCCACGATGCCTTCTTCAACCGCCGCACGGGTGGCATGCAGAGCGTCTTCCACGCGGGCTTTCTTTTCTTTCATTTCGCTTTCAGTCGCGGCACCGACTTTAATGACTGCAACACCGCCAACCAGTTTGGCCAGTCTTTCCTGCAGTTTCTCACGGTCGTAATCGGATGTGGTCTCCTCGATCTGGGCGCGAATCTGCTTCACGCGGCCTTCGAGATCAGCGCGCTTGCCTGCACCATCGATAATGGTTGTATTGTCTTTGTCAATGGTGATCTTCTTGGCACGTCCGAGATCTTCAAGCTTTACATTCTCAAGCTTATAACCCATGTCTTCGGAAATCATCTTGCCGCCGGTGAGGATGGCAATGTCTTCAAGCATGGCTTTGCGGCGGTCGCCGAAGCCGGGAGCTTTAACAGCGGCCACATGCAGGGTACCGCGGATCTTGTTGACCACCAGGGTGGCCAGTGCTTCGCCTTCGATATCCTCGGCAATGATGAGAAGCGGACGGCCCATTTTGGCAATCTGTTCCAAAATCGGCAGCAGGTCTTTCATGCCGCTGATTTTCTTTTCATAAATCAGGATTAATGCATCTTCCAGTGCAACCAGCATTTTGTCTGCGTTGGTCACAAAATAGGGAGAAAGGTAACCTCGGTCAAACTGCATTCCTTCAACAATTTCCAGTTCCGTCTCCAGGCCTTTGGCTTCTTCCACAGTGATCACGCCTTCTTTGCCGACTTTATCCATGGCTCCGGCGATAATATTGCCGATGGTTTCATCGTTATTGGCTGAAATTGTGCCAACCTGCGCGATTTCTTTCTGATCTTTGGTGGGTTTGCTCATTTTACCGAGTTCTTTGACAACAACTTCAACGGCTTTGTCGATGCCGCGTTTCACGTCCATCGGGTTGGAACCGGCTGCAACAGCCTTGACGCCTTCACGGTAAATGGCCTGGGCAAGTAAAGTGGCGGTGGTGGTACCGTCGCCGGCAACATCACTGGTTTTACTGGCCACTTCCTTCACCATCTGTGCGCCCATGTTTTCAAATTTGTCTTCCAGTTCGATTTCCTTGGCTACGGTAACACCGTCTTTGGTAACGGTGGGTGAACCAAAACTCTTGTCAATGATCACATTGCGGCCTTTGGGGCCAAGGGTCACTTTCACGGCATCGGCCAGAGTATTGACGCCCTTCAAAACCGATTTCCTTGCTTCTTCATCGTAAAGAAGTATTTTTGCTCCCATTGTATATATTCCTCCTTAATAGTTTCTTATTTTTCAATAACGCCCAGAATGTCGTCTTCTCTCATGATGAGATATTCTTCACCGTCGATCTTGACTTCAGTGCCGCCGTATTTGCTGAAAAGGACCTTATCACCGACTTTGACATCCAAGGCGATCAATTTACCATCGTCTGTCTTTTTGCCCTTGCCGACAGCAACGACTTTACCTTCAATGGGTTTTTCCTTGGCCGTATCGGGAATGATAATTCCTCCCTTGGTTTTGGTTTCCTCTTCCAAACGTTTTACAATGATTCGATCCTGTAAAGGTCTGATTTTCATACTTTTTCTCCTTTCTCACTTATTTATATTTGAAATGTATAAATTCTGTTTAAGCGGCGCTATTTTATGCACGATTTCATCCCTGTCAAGGTTTAGGACAAATTTTTGGGCAGTTTTTTTCAGGTGCGATCAGAAAAGATTTTCCAAAAGGTCCTTCAAAGAACTGATTGCAGATATTTCCATTTTGGCTGTCCGATTAAGAGAAACCATGTTTGTTTTCGGCAGGATGCATCGGTTAAAACCCAGGCGGGATGCTTCTTTTACCCGCGTTTCCATCTGGGAGACCGCCCTCACTTCTCCGGTTAGCCCCACTTCCCCGACAATGACCGTTTTCGGATCAACGGGACGGTCCAGGAAGCTGGACGCCATTGCCGCAACTACGCCGAGATCGACCGCCGGTTCTTCCACCCGGACTCCTCCCGCAACATTAATGAATATATCCGACCCGCCCAGATGCAGGCCGCAGATCCTGTCCAGGACAGCAACCAGAAGCGATACGCGGTTGTGGTCCACACCAATGGCCGTGCGCCGCGGCATGCCCAGATTGGACTGACTGACCAGCGCCTGAATTTCCACTAAAATCGGCCGGGTGCCTTCCAGGCTGGACACAACCACTGAACCGGGAGCGTTTTGCGGCCGTTCAGCCAGAAAAAAGGACGAGGGATTGGGAACTTCTCTGAGCCCCTTGTCCTGCATTTCAAAAACACCAATTTCATTGGTGGGACCGAAACGGTTTTTGATGCTTCGGATAATCCGGTAGGCGTGTCCGGCATCCCCCTCAAAATAGAGAACGGTATCCACCATGTGTTCAAGAACCTTTGGCCCGGCAATGGAACCGTCCTTGGTGACATGACCGATGAGGAATACAGGTATTCCGTTTTTCTTGGCCGAAAGAATGAGTCTTGATGAGGCTTCACGTACCTGCCCGACACTCCCCGGTGCCGACATCAGATCACCCGAATACATGGTCTGAATGGAATCAATCACCACGATGGCCGGGTCAATTTTTTTCACATGGTCAAGGATTTTTTCCAGGGACACTTCCACCAGAACCAGCAGATCCTTGGCAGCCGCATCAATCCGGTTGCTGCGAAGTTTGATCTGATGGGCGGATTCCTCTCCGGAAACATAGAGAACCTTGCTGCCTCCGGAGGCAATATTTTTCATAACCTGAAGCATCAGCGTGGATTTGCCGATCCCCGGTTCGCCGCCGATCAGAATAGCGGAACCGCTTACGATGCCACCGCCCAGCACCCTGTCAATCTCTGCGATGCCGGTGAGCATCCGCTCGCCTTCATCGGCCGAAATCTCTTCGATGGGCAGCGGCTTGCCGTCAAAAGACATATGGGCACGCCCCCCCGCATCCGGCTCGGAGACCAGTTCCTCGGCAAAACAGTTCCAGCCGTTGCAGGACGGACATTTACCCAGCCACTTGGGCGACATATAACCGCAATGCTGACAAAAGAAACTGGTTTTGCTCTTTTTCAAAATACTGCTCCCTGAGGTTTCGTTACAAAAGGATGCTCTTTTTTAACGGATGCAACCATGAAGACATCGGGTCATGGATACGCCTGTTTCAGCCTTTTGACCGCAGATTCTTTTCCTATAACGGCAAATACCCTCTCCAGCTCGGGGCCCTTAACTTTTCCGGTAAGCGCCGCCCTCACCGGCATAAATAAATCCCTGCCCTTAAGCCCGGATTTTTCCCTGGCATGTCTGATTGCCGCCGCGTACATTTCTATCGGCGATCCCACCGCAGATTCCAGATATTCACCAAAAGCAAGAACCACTTTTTTCGCGCCTGCAGAATCGAGGATCTGTGCAGCCTCAGAGGTCATCCGATGCCTGCCGTCAAAAAATATTGCAATGTGTTCCCCGATATCGGCCAGCGCCGTCAATTCGTCCCTCACGGTTTCGATGACTTGCTTCATCCACGAGGGATCGAGTTTTTCCGGCTGATAACCGGCGCGGCGCAAAAAAGGCCAGAGCCTGTTTGACAAATCATCGACCGGCAGGTTTCGAATGTAAATGGCATTAAGCCAGCGGAGCTTCTCTTCATCAAAGACCGCGCCGCTTTTCGATGCACGCTCCAGGGAAAACGCTTCAACCATTTCAGCAGGGGACATCACTTCACGGGCCTCGGCAAACGAACTTCCCAGAAGCGCGAGATAGTTTACCAGCGCTTCCGGAAGATATCCCTTCATGCGGAATTCGCCAACGGAGACGGAACCGTGACGTTTGCTGAGTTTGGCGTGGTCTTTGCCCAAAATCAGGCAATGATGGGCGAAAACCGGCGGTTCAAAACCAAAAGCCCGGTAAAGCATGATTTGCAGGGCCGTGTTGGACAGGTGGTCTTCACCGCGGATCACGTGCGTGATTGCCATCAAATGATCGTCGATGACCACTGCAAAGTTGTATGCCGGCATGCCGTTGGAACGGACGATGATGAAATCACCGATGGATTCGCTCTCAAACCTGATCGGTCCGCGAATCAGATCGTTGAATGCAACGGTCGTCTGTGGCACCTTAAAACGCCAGGAGGGCTTTCGGCCCTTTGCGGCCAGTGCATCACGCTCGCGGACGCTGAGGTTGCGGCACTTCCCCATGTAGCGGGGCATGCGCTTGCTCAATATGAGCGACTGACGCTCCTCTTCCAGTTCTTCCTCCGTGCAGTAACAGGGGTAGACAAGATCCGCGTCAGCGAGCTTTTTCAGATGTTCTGTGTATATGTTGAGCCGCTCGCTTTGTTTATAAGGCCCGTACGCTCCGTCTTTTTCCGGACCTTCATCCCAATCCAGCCCCAGCCATTTCAAATCATCGACCAAACTGACCTGATAGGACACTAAACTGCGGGATTCATCCGTATCTTCTATCCGCAGGACCAGACGGCCTCCGTGATGGCGGGCAAACAGCCAGTTAAACAGAGCCGTGCGCGCGTTTCCCACATGCAGTTCACCCGTAGGTGACGGCGCGAATCTTACTCTGGGACTGTCAGCCATTCTTCATCCTTTCCACGCCGGTGGCTATGGCCAGCACGGCCACCCCTTCTTCGCGTCCCACAAATCCCATGCCTTCATTTGTTTTTGCCTTGATATTGACGGCTGTCTCCGGAATATGCAAAGTTCGGGCAATATTGGACGCCATGGCTCCGGCGTAGGGCGCCAGTTTCGGTTTTTCCATCATGATCGTGATGTCAACATTGTTGATATTCAGGCCTTTTGCCCTGATGACCTCCGCAACCTTTTCTAAAAGAATAAGGCTGGAGATATTTTTATAAGCCTCATCCGTATCAGGAAAATGCCTGCCGATGTCCCCCGCCCCGGCCATGCCTAAAAGCGCGTCGCAGACGGCGTGAAGCACGACATCCGCATCAGAATGCCCCTGCAGGCCACGATCGAAGGGAATTTCAACTCCTCCGAGGATGAGCTTCCTGTCCGGTGAAAACCGATGGCTGTCATACCCCAGGCCATTGCGGACAGTCATTTTTTCTTTTCTTTTATTCACCATCAATGCTTCCGCCATCAACAAATCTTCGGGGGTTGTGATTTTGATGTTTTCATGCGAACCGGTAACCATCCGGACTTTGACACCGGTTCGCTCAACGAGGGATGCATCGTCAGTCCCATAGAAATGATCTCTATGGGCTTCCCCATAAGCCCGGCACAAGATATCATACCTGAAAGCCTGAGGGGTTTGAGTCTGCCACAGATTTTGACGTCGCAATGTCGCCGACACAATCTGATCATCCGTTGTTTCCTTGATCGTGTCTTTGGCCGGAACCCCAATGGAGGCGGCCCCGCATTCAGCCGCCGCGGCAACGACCCGGCGGATCAATTCCGGTGTAACAAAAGGACGAACACCATCGTGGACAATCACAACGTCGAACGTCCCGGAAACCGACTGCAGACCGTTCCGCACCGAATCCTGGCGCTCCCTGCCTCCGGCCACAACGGAAATTACTTTTGTCAAACCGTATTTTTCAACAATCTGCTTTTGGACGGACGCTTCATCTTCCTTCGGCACCACCAGAACAACAGCAGAAACAATTTCCGTCATCTGAAACGCATTGAGCGTGTGAACCAGCACGGGCAATGAATCCAGCAGAAGATACTGCTTGGCAACCTCAAGCCCCAGTCTTTTTCCTGCACCGCCTGCTGGAATGATTGCTACTGTTTTCATGATGAATCCTATAATGAAACGGGCCCGGAAAATCATTTTCCCGGGCCCGTTCGCCAAAGGTATTTTCTTTCCGGCCAAAAGACAGCAGAAATATGGGTTATGAATTGTTCGTTCTTTTTTCGGCGGCCTCTTTCAGTTCCGTGAAAATCATCCGGCCGGCTGTCGTCTGCAGCACGCTCGTGACGACAACCTCTACTGTCATATTGATCATTTTCTGGGCGCTGTCCACGATAATCATGGTTCCATCATCCAGATAACCTACACCCTGCCCCTGTTCCTTGCCTTCGCGGATGATCTTGACCAACATCTGTTCTCCGGGCAACACCACCGGCTTCATGGCATTGGCCAGTTCATTGACATTGAGCACCCGTACGCCCTGTAATTCTGCAACTTTGTTCAGGTTATAATCATTGGTCAGCAGTTTGGCGTTTAATTTCTGGGCAAGGGCCACCAGTTTACCGTCCACTCCCTTGATTTTCGGGAAATCCTGTTCAACGATCTCAATGTTGATGGACGAACTTTTTTGCATCCTGTTCAGGACATCCAGACCACGTCTGCCCCGGGAACGCTTCATGGAATCCGAGGAGTCCGCGATAAACTGCAGTTCATTCAAAACAAAGCGCGGTACGATCAGTTCTCCGTCCATGAAACCCGTATCGCAGATGTCGGCGATTCTGCCGTCAATAATGACGCTTGTGTCCAGCAGACGGTGATCAACAGTATGCTTGCTTTCCACTGCTCGGAAAGAGAATTCCTCGGCTTTTTTCGATCCGAGGACAAGCCCCAGATATCCCAGAATGCCTGTCAGGAGCAAATAAATCCAAGGGACGACCTGCTGATCCTGTGTAATCTTGATGACCATATTCAGGCCAAAACCAAGAATTAACGCAATCAGCAAACCGATGACCATGCCAATGACACCGCCCGCAATGACTTTCAGAGAAAGCTTACGAATGTCCTTTTCCACCCGGATGACGAGCAGCGCAATGATTAAACCTATAATAAAGCCGACAACTGCCTGCAAATAAGCATACGAACTGCCTGGCGCCGCCGAATAAAAAACGATAAAATAACCGCTTACGGAACAGGCTAAAACTAATAATGCTCTTATGATCAATCGATTCACCTCCTTTCTATAAAATCAAATTAAAATCTATGCATTTATGAATATAATCCTGCTTAAAAAACACTTCTTCAAAACGGAGGTCTTCTTATTCCCCTGGATAAGGAAATCCGATTCATCCTTTTTCAGTTTTCAAAGAGCATAAGTTATTGTAAAAATTAATTAAATATATTGCGACAAGCTGTCGGACACGAAACGAACATTATTGATTGCAGCAAGGTACTAAGCATGAACACCCGTCTCGCGGCAGCGTGAAAAAAACTTTATTGCACAGTAAAAATCATCTGTAAATCACGTTCAACTTTGGCTTCCTGTGCATTCGTGGCGACAGAGATTTCCTTGACCAGCAGATTCTTCGCTGTGTCCATCATCTTCCGCTCTCCAAAAGAAAGATTCTTGTCGCTTTTCAAAATGAATAAGTCTCTTAAAACACTGGCAATTTCAAACACAGAACCGGTCTTGATCTTTTCCAGATACTCCCGGTAGCGCTTGTTCCAGGTTTGCTTGTCAATGGTGACATCTTTATTGCGGAGAATTTCATAGACCTTCGGTATTTCCTTCTCCAGAATGACTTCACGCAGTCCAACGGCCTTGGCAGAACTGGTTGGAATCATGATTTTCATGCCGTTGCCCATGATTTTCATGACATAAAAGGGCTGTTTCTTCCCCATAACTTCTCTATTTTCAATGGCTTCAATGACACCGACCCCCTGAGCCGGATATACCGCCAAATCACCTACTTTAAACATTTTACATTCCCCTGCCTTTCCGTAATAACGTAGCAGATTACCACTTTTCATTTAATTAGTCAATGATTAATACAATTTACTGAAATGCTTCAGAAATGTGAGCAACAAAGAGGTCTTTATGCTTTCAGGGAAGATACGGCAGAGGATTCTGTGCCTTACCGTTACGACGGATTTCAAAATTAATATAGACCTCCCCTTTTTCATCTTTCTCTCCGGCCAAAGCAATGGTTTCACCTTTTTTAACAGCCTGGTCCGCCATAACATGCCGTTTTTTGAGATGCGTATAAACCGTTGCAAACCCATTTGAATGACGGAGGATAATGGTTTCTCCAAAATCTTTCAAATTAGCTGAAAAAATAACAGTCCCCCTGGCAGCCGCTTTTACCGGTGCCCCTGCCGGAGAGGCAATCTTGATCCAGTTGTGGTAGGTTTTGTTCGGCTGAACCCCGAAACTTGTTTTTACCTTTCCCCTGACCGGCCATACCAGTTTGCTACTATCCGGATAGGTTTGATCACTTGTTTCAACTGTTGGGCGTTTGTCTTCATACACTCCATCCGTTTCTGACGGGGTTTGGGATGGTTTCTCTTCGGGTACGGCATCAGATGGCCCGTTCAAAACCGGCGCGGATGTTTTTTCCCGCCCTGATACTTTTTCCTCCCGCCAGACTGTGCTTCTGCGGCTATCCGTATCGGCTGTTCTAGCGGCCGCCATCACATCATCTATCCTGTACACGGCATCGGGGATAAAAATAACAGAACCTACCTTGATATTTGAGACATCTTTAAGGTTATTGATTCTTGCCAGTTCCTGCAGGCTGATCGAATAAGCCCGTGATATGCTGTAAGCCGTTTCACCTTTTTTGACAATATGATACACGCCTTTTACCGGTTCTTTTTGGACTTGCGGTCCTGTGCAGGCAATCAGTAAAGACAAGCTGAAAACGGTCATCAGGAAAAAAAAGGCCCAACTTTTCCGCTTTTTGGACAAACGAATACAAATCTGTCGGATCAGGATTTCCATCCGCTCTCCCCTATCAGGCTGACAAAGCGAACTCCGCCCAGGTCTTCCTTTTTCATTTCGGAAGGATTGTCCGCAGAACGCGTCAGTTTATACAAAGTTTGAACGTCACGGCTGCCGACCGGAACGACGAACCTGCCTCCAGGGGCAAGCTGTTCCGCCAGGAACGGAGGAATTTGTGGAGTGGCGGCAGTGATGATGATCGCATCAAACGGTGCTTCCTCTCTCCAACCGTAAGAACCGTCTCCCACTCGAATAGCGACGTTGTAACAGTTGAGCCTGTCCAGAATTTTTCTTGCCCGGCTGGCCAGCGTAGCCACCCGTTCGATGGAAAAAACCCGGTCAGCCAGTTTTGCTAAAATCGCCGTCTGATAGCCTGAACCTGTTCCGATCTCCAGAACGCGTTCCCGCCCCTTCAACTCCAGAGCTTCCGTCATTAAAGCTACGATATACGGCTGGGAAATGGTTTGGTGTTCTCCGATGGGCAGCGGGTTATCATTGTATGCCTGATCAATTAAACCTTCATCCACGAAAAGATGCCGCGGGACGGTTTCCATCACTTTCAAAACACGGGTATCGCTGATTGAACGGGCACGGATCTGCGTCTCGACCATCCGCATGCGCTGCTTTTTGTATCTATCCATCAAATAGCCTGTATCTTTTTCTTTTTCGGAGGGATCTGATAGAGTTGTCGAACCATCTCATGCCTTCTGAGCCCCAGGGCTTCACGAGTCACGATAAAATAATAATACTGCAGCTCAGCTTTTTGACAGGCCGTATTGTACTGATCGATAATGGTATTGATTTCTTCCAATATCGTCACCTGATCCTTCAGGTCCTTCCGGCGGGGCAAATCATTCCGATGCGTCTGCAGCTCATTCATTTTCTCCTCAATCTGCTGATCAATCCTGATCACCTGCTGCAGTGCATTTTCCACAGCAAAGCCCGCCCGGCTTAAAACGGCCGCTCGCTCCCTCAGAAGATCTTCGCACAAAATATCATGGACATCCTGTTTAAACGCACTGCCTATCTGCATGTTAAACCCTTCAAATATTCCCTAAAAATTCTTATCATTGAAGGAAAGATTTTTCAAGTTCAAAGGCCTTTTGAACCACGGGAAAGAATTTTTCTCCTTTACACTTTGGGATTATTTCGTTAGATAGTCATGAAATAAAATAAAGACTTCAAACGGATAAACTGGTGTTTTCATGGGTCGTGATGTAAATTTTCCAATGTCAGGCGCCGTCCGCAGCGCCTATTCCCGCAACGAAGAAGACGAAACACTCTCCCCGCTGGTTCTCTTGGACCGGCAAATGGCCCCCACAGGACGCATCCGATCCGGTGATTCCGTTATTTTTTACAATATCCGGGGTGAACGCGAAATTGAATTAACCCGCAGCCTGACGGAACACACCTTCCGGGAATTCCCCGTTGATCCCAACCTTGTCGTAAATTTTGCAACCATGATTGAGTATCAAAAAAGTCTGAACGTCCAGGTCGCTTTTGAACCCCTGGGAACTCTTTCCGATACCCTGAGCGATGTCATCGCCGATCACGGTTTGACCCAGACAAAAATCACCGAAGCGGAAAAAGCCGTTCATGTCGGTTATTTTTTCAACGGAAAGAAATCCGATCTTTTGCCCGGAGAGGAAAGAATCATCATTCCAACACGCAAAGACGTAAAACTGTTTGATGAAGCTCCGGAAATGTCCATCGCAGAAATCACCCGCACGGCCATCGCCAAAATCAAAGATCCTCACTGTAATTTCATTTTGGTGAATTTTCCCAATGTGGATGTTGTAGGCCATATTGAAAATGAACCGGCCGTTCTTCGCGCAATTCAGGCAGTCGACCGGCACACCGGTCTGCTCGTCGAAGAGGCACTGCGGCAGGATATTGCGGTGATCGTTACAGCCGATCACGGAACGGTTGAGAAATGGCTTTATCCTGACGGCGGTGTGGACACCGGACACACGGACAGTCCCGTTCCGTTTCTCCTTCTTCACCCCGACAGACAATTGACGCTGAAGGCTCAGGGATCCCTGATCGATGTCGCCCCGACGGTTCTGGATCTCTTCGGTCTGTCTGCGCCCCCGACAATGACAGGGGTTTCGCTTCTTGAACAAAGCAAGAATTCCTGCGCGCCTGTGAAGCGATTATTGTTTTTGATTCTTGACGGGTGGGGGCTTTGTGAAAACACGAAGGGCAATCTGATTGCCTGCGCCGAAACACCAGTCATGGATAGACTGATGAAAAATTACCCGTCAGCAAGGCTTTCCGCGTCCGGCGTTGATGTGGGACTGCCGCCGAAAACCGTCGGCAATTCAGAAGCGGGACATATGCACATCGGCGCGGGCCGCCGAATTTATTCCGACCGTCTCCGTATTGATGAATCCATCGCGAACGGGAATTTTTATCAAAACCCGGCTTTTCAAAACACCATGAAACTGGCAAACCGAAACGGAGGTTCTGTGCACCTGATGGGGATTGTTTCCTTCTTCAGTTCTCACGGCTCCATCGAACATCTTTTCGCTTTGATGGATATGGCGAAACAACTTCAGGTCTCCCGGCTTTTCATTCACTCTATGCTGGGCAGGCGCGGCGAGCAGGCTCAAAGCGGAGCCCGTTATATTCAGCAGGTGGAAGAAAAATGCCTGGCGATGCAACTTGGACAGGTCGTATCCGTCATCGGCCGCTACTGGTCGATGGACCGCGAAGAAAACTGGGACCGGATTGAAAAGACATACCGAATGCTTGTTTACGGGGAAGCAAATGCGGTTCCAGGAAAGTGAGACAAAATGAAGTCCACATTCAATCAGACCATCATTGAACTCGTGACCGGTGACATCACCGAGGAAAAAACGGATGCCATTGTCAATGCCGCCAACAGCCGTTTAGCCGGTGGGGCGGGTGTGGACGGCGCCATCCATCGTGCCGGCGGACCGGCAATCATGAACGAATGCCGCCAGATTGGAGGCTGCCCTACCGGCCAGGCCGTCATCACCACAGGCGGCAACCTCAAAGCGCGTTATGTCATTCATACCGTGGGACCCGTTTACCGCAACGGAACGCAGAATGAGGCGCGTCTGCTGGTTTCAGCCTATCAGAACAGCCTGAAACTGGCCTGCCGAAAGGGTTTGCAAAGCATCTCTTTTCCGGCGATAAGCTGCGGAGTCTACGGCTATCCGATTCACGAAGCCGCGCACCTGGCATTGAATACCTGTATTGAATTTGCACGGGAAAACACCGGGATTCAACTCATCCGTCATGTTTTGTTTGATCAGCGTATATATGATGTTTTTGCTCAAGAATTCAAAAAATTAATCTAACAACCGGTCTGTCCATGAAAGCAAAGCCGACTTACGCAGAGCTTGAACAGGAAATCGCCAAATTAAGAGAAACCCTGCGCGAACAGAGCAGGCTTGAGAACCAATACCGCAAACTCGTTGATTCGACAAGCGACTCCCTGTATATTGTTGATGGAAACGGGCGCTACCTCTTCATGAATCAAATTCACGCACAGCGTCTGAATATACCGGAAACCGGCTATACCGGCCTTTCTTATAAAGATGTTCACTCCCCCCAGCAAAGCGCACAGTTTGAAGCCAGAGTAAAGACCGTCTTTGAAACAGGTATCGCGATTCACGACGAGTATCAGCGTCCGGAAGACGGCGGATATCTGCTTCGTACCTTCAGCCCGGTAAAAGATTCCACCGACCCGATGAAAATTACGGCCGTATCGGTTGTGTCCGAAGATATCTCAAGGATAAAAAAAGCGGAAGAAGCTCTGGAAAAGTCCGAGGAAAAGTATCGTCAGCTGATTGAATATTCCGGCGAGGCCGTTTTCATCATCACCAACGGGAAAATCAGCTATGCCAACAGCAGCACGGAAAAAATGCTCGGTTACCCTCTTGAGGATCTGAAACTGATCTCTTTTATCAACCTGATGATTTCCGAAGACCGCGAAATGGTCTTTAACCGACAGAAAGCCATCCTTCAGGGGGACGAATCAGCGAATCATTACATATTCCGGATTGAAACCAAAGAAGGATCGACCATCTGGGCGGAGGCCGACAGTGTGGCAATCCAGTGGGAGGGCGTAACGTCTACTCTGAACTTCATGCGCGACATCACAAAACAGAAAAAAACGGAAACGAGGCTGCTGCAGGCCCAGAAAATGGAATCCATCGGAACCCTGGCGGGCGGCATCGCTCATGATTTCAATAATCTTTTGATGGGTATTCAGGGACACACTTCTTTGTCTCTGCTGAAGCTGAATAAAAATGACGTCCACTACGAGCATCTTTATGAACACATAAAAACGATTGAAACCCTGGTTGCAAGCGGAGCCAACCTGACCAAGCAATTGCTCGGTTTTGCCCGGGGCGGCAAATATGAAGTCAAACGGGCGGACCTGAATACTTTAATTGAGAAAACATCGAAAACCATCGGCCGCACGAAAAAAGAAATCCGTATCCATCGCAATCTTGAAAAAGACCTGTGGCCGACGGATGTCGATCAGGGACAGATCGAACAGGTTCTCCTGAACCTGTTCGTCAATGCCTGGCAGGCAATGCCCAACGGTGGCGATCTTTACATTGAAACAAAGAACATCTTCCTGGACGAGGATCGATTTAAGGCCTACGGCAAAAGAAAAGGCCGGTATGTCAAAATCTCCGTAACGGATACAGGAATCGGGATGGATGAAAAAACAAAGGAAAGAATTTTTGAACCATTTTTTACAACGAAGGAGATGGGTCACGGTACAGGACTGGGGCTGGCCTCGGTTTATGGCATCATTAAAAACCACAACGGGTTCATCAATGTCTACTCGGAAAAAGGAAAGGGCACAACCTTCAATATTTATCTTCCCGCCTCCGCACCCGATGATCAAAAAGATGAAGACCGGGAATTGGACGTTGCCGGCGACGTCCTGTGTACGGAGACGGTTCTGCTGGTTGATGATGAAGCCATGGTGCTTAACGTGGCCGGCGACATGATGAGAACAATGGGTTACACGGTCATCACTGCTTCCGACGGTTCCACGGCAGTGAACCTATACAGTGAAAATCATCAACGGATTGATCTCGTCATGCTCGATATGGTAATGCCGGACATGAGCGGCTCAGATGTCTTCGATGAAATCAAAAAGATCAACCCTCATGCCAAAGTACTGCTGTCCAGCGGCTACAGTTTAAACGGACAGGCCAGCAGAATCATGGAACGCGGCTGTGACGGTTTCATTCAGAAACCGTTCACACTGGATGAAATATCCATTCTGCTACGGCAGATTCTGGGACAGTCCCGAAAAAAATAATCCGGGCCAACCCGACGGTTTTTGTTTCATTTTGATCAACCTTTTAAATTATGCCGGCTAAAAACATGCGAAGAAAGCATTCACAAACCCGTCTGCAGCCTATAGGCGAAATACTGTCTGCCTCTTTGAAAAAAAAGGGCCTGGGCGCCAAACTGGAAGAAAACGCCCTGATGAAGCTCTGGCCGGAGGCTGTGGGCGAGCAAATTGCGTCGCAAACCCAACCGGACAGATGGCGTGCGGGAACGCTGTTTGTCAAAACATCCTCCTCCATCTGGGTGCAACAGCTTCATTTCATGAAAGAAGACATCCGGAATAAGCTTAATGAACTGGCAGGGAAAACAGTGGTCAGGGAAATTCTTTTCACCATCGGATATCTTCCCTCACCCCGAAACAACCCGCGCAATGCGTCCATTTCCGGCACGGCCGCTCTCAGCGAAAGGGACAGAAAAATGATTGCAGACTGCACGGGTAAACTTGCCGATCCGGAACTGGCAAAGATTGTTCAGAGGGTCATGAAAGCGGAAATCAGCAGACGGCGGCTTATGGAAAAGAAAGTTCGGTGAAAATGTTTTTCATGCTTTCTGTGTACTGACGGGGAGACTGATAAATAAACAGGGGAGGTTCCATTTTCATCTCTTCACGTGAACCACTGCGTCCCTCGGCCAGAACAAACTCTGCGTTGGATGACGCATCGGAAAAAACCAGTTTCATTCTTTTCGGCTCTATTTTCCTTTTGCGAAACAGACTGATCAGCTCCACCATTCTCGATGCCGGGTAAATCGTAAACACCCGGCCTCCGGGTTTGAGAGTATGCCGGGCTGCCTGCAGAAAATGGTCAAGCGATCCGCTGATTTCATGACGGGCAACGGCCTTTTCCGGCGAAGGATTGATGCGTCCTGAATCAATTTTGCGGTAGGGCGGATTAAAAACGATATTGTCAAAAGAATTCGGGCTGTAAATTTTTTTGATATCCCGCGCATCTCCCTCATGGATGATTGCACGCCGCTGCATTCCGTTAAGTTCAACATTTTTTTTCGCCAGCAGGGCAAGGCCGTGTTGAATTTCCAGTCCGTACCACTTCGAATGGACATAACGGCCGGCCAGCACCAGTGCCATGACCCCGTTGCCGCAACCCAGATCAAGGTTCACGGTCCGGGACTTCACAGAAACAAAGTGGGCCAGAATGAGAGAATCCAGATTAAAACGGTAACCACGTCTGCTCTGACATATTTTCAGTTTCCCATCCAGAATTTCATCAATCGTTTCTTCGTCCATCCGTTTATAAACCCTGGAACAAATTTTTTCGCGGCATCATTGGCCGGTCAGATCATTTGTTCCTCATTTTGTGGTGAGGCCGGTTTGTGTTCCCGTCAGAACAGCGTTTCCCCGTCATTTTCGAAGCAGAAAATACAATTCGCCTTTTTCCTTGAGAGAACCCGCTGTGGCCTGTGCTTCCGGACCGAATCCGCAGAAAAGGTCGACCCGACCCGGTCCTTGAATTGCCGCTCCCTTGTCCTGATTCAATACGAATCGGGAAAATTCGATGCGCTTGACCACATTGTACTGGTCATCAAAGACCGGCTTACGCAAACGGATGACCGCCAGAGCGCCCTGCGGATAATAATCCGGATCGGTGGCGATCGAACGTGCCGGTGTCACCGGCTCGCCCATGGAACCAACCGGCTCATGATCCACAAAGCGGAAAAAAATGTAACGCTCATTGACGCCCAGTATTTCATAAAGTTCCTGTTCGCTTTTGCCCTTCAGCCAAACCTTGAAGTTGCGGTAGGTAGTGTCTTTTTTATCGATCCTGTTCTGATTCAGCATGCTGTGGGCCACAGAACGGAACGGCCGGCCGTTGTTCTGCGCGTAACTGACTGTCAGAATTTTCCCGTCTTCCAGCCTGATTTTCCCCGATCCCTGGGTGTGCAGAGTGTTCAGTTCGACCGGATCAGAAACCCAGACAAGCTCCAGTCCTTTCCCGCAGAGTACGCCATCGACATCGATTTCACGGCGCGTGTAATAGGGAACTTTTCTGCCGTTTACGGTCCGGCTGATTTTCATTTTGTTGTTTGGTCCTTTTTCCATCACGATATCCGGCGGCGACCGGTAGAGTGGGTAGCGGTATTTGTCTGTTCGCTTCAGGGATCCCTCCAGAAGAGGTTCATAATAGCCGGTAAAAAGGATGGAACCGTCTCCGTTTTCCCCCGGCGCCTTGAGCATGATGAATTCTTCTTCAATCCGTTTTTTCTTCTGTTCCATCGAAACATCGGATTGGACAATCTCACGAAAAGCGACCAGAGTATCTTTCATTTCCTTTGCCCCGACGGATCGGTCGGCCAAAATAAAGGCCCGGTTGCGTCCGCGACCATCGTAATAGCGAAGGCTTCTCTCAATCGCCAAAAGCAGTGTCTCTTTATCCAGATCGTCAATGAAATCCGGCCTGGAAGGTTCCATGGCAGCCAGAGGATCATCGGGTAAAAAAACTTTCGGTTCATAGGTAGCCCGGCGCGCGCATCCGGTGAAGACCAAAACCGTCGTCAGCATCAGGAAGAAAAAGATTTTCAGGTGTGTCATAGTTCGATCATCATCGCGACTTCGTCACAGTAATCAGGATACTTGGGACAGCGGAAACAGTCCGACCAGATTTTTTCGGGCAGCGTGGACCGGTCCACTTCCTTGAATCCCAGCCTGACAAAGAATTCCTTCTTATAGGTCAGGGAAAATATGCGAAACAGATCCAGGGTAATGGCTTCGGAAATGCAGAATTCAACCATTTTCCTGCCGATGCCTTTTTTCCGGAAGGCCTCGTCAACATACAGAGAACGGATTTCGGCCAGGTTTTCCCAGATAATATTCATCGCGCAGATCCCGACGATCTTCTGTTCATTCTCGTCATAGTAGACGATGAAGTCCCGTACGGAATTATACATATCCATCAGTGAACGGGACAGCATTTCCCCTTTTGCCGCAGACTGGTTGATCATGCGGTGAATCGTCTTGACGTCACTGATGCGCGCTTTTCTCAGCATGTCTTCTCCTCCCTCTGCCGGGCGAAACACGCTCTGCTTTCGCGGCGGTGAGCATTTCGCGGGCATGGTCTCTTGCGGTTTCGGTCACATCCACGCCTCCCAGCATCCGGCCAATCTCTTCTATTTTCTGCTTTTCGTCAATCTCTTCCACCATCGCGGATGTCCGGCCTCCCGACACCTGTTTGGTTACCCGCAGATGACGGCCGCCGAAGATGGCAATCTGCGGCAGATGCGTAATGCAGATCACCTGATGATGGGCGGACAGATCCTGTAATTTCCGGCCAACAATTTCCGCCGTGGCACCGCCGATGCCGCTGTCCACTTCATCAAACACAACCGTGGCAACCGACCCGGTCTGCGACAAAACGTTTTTCAGGGCCAGTACGATGCGGGACAGTTCACCGCCGGAAGCAATTTTGTTCAAGGCTTTCGGCTCTTCCCCTTTATTTGCCGTGAGATAAAATTCTATTACATCGCCGCCTTTCGGACCATACGAAATTTCTTCCTCCGTGCAACGATGTAAAAACTGAACAAAGAATCCGGCATGCGGCATATTCAAATCATGAATTTCGGCGTCAACCGCTTCTTTTAATCGCGTCGCCGCCTTTGCTCTGAGTTGCGAGAGCTCCAAGGCTTTTTGACGCAAATCACGGAATGCCGCATCTTTTTCCTGCCGCAATCTCAGAAGTTCTTCCTCCACGCCGGAAACCTGCGGCAACTCTTCTTCCATTTCCCGCTTTCGGGCCAGCAGGGATTCCAGCGTCCCGCCGTGCTTTCGTTTCAGCCGGTTGATCGCGTCCAGACGTTCATCAATCGCCGCAAGCCGTTCGGCATCAAAAATCAGTTTCCCTCGATAATCACGCAATACCAATGCCGCTTCCTGCAGAGTTACATAACTGTTTTCCATGTCGGGAAGGGACAGTTTTAAGTTTGGATCAATCTTTTGAATGTCATCAATCCGGGTGAGCACTTCTTTGAGCTGAGTGTTAATACAGCCGCTTTCCTCATAAAGCAGGGAGTATGCCCGGTCGGACCAGTCCGCAAGCTTCTGGATATTTGACAGCACTTTTTTTTCTTCAGTCAGCGCCGCATCTTCGCCTGCAAACGGATTGAGGTTTTTGATTTCCGCAAGTTGAAACTCGATCAGATCGGTTCTTTCCTGCCGATGACGGCGCGCCTCTTCCAGCTTTTCGATCCGGCTGCAGATCTGCTGATGCCGTAAATAGACGTCTTCATAAGCCCTGCGCTCACCGAGGCAGCCACCGAATTCATCCAGGATATCGATATGATTTTCCGCACATAAAATCACCTGATGTTCATGCTGCCCGCAGATGTTAATCAAAGATTCGCTGATCCGGCCCAGATTGGCCAGTGTGGCCATCTGTCCGTTGATTTGCACCCTGTTTTTGCCGTTGCGCGAAATCACGCGACGGATTACAAGTTCTGCACCCGCCGAAAATCCCATCGCAGTCAGCTTTTCCTGAAGCGGTTTATTATTTTGAATGTTAAAGAGCGCTTCCACCGTAGCGGTATCCATCTTCGTCCGAATCATTTCCGCTGTTGCCCGGTCTCCTAAAAGAAGGCTGACGGCTCCGATAAGAATGGATTTGCCGGCTCCGGTTTCACCCGATATGATGTTCAGACCATCCGCGAATGAAACATGAAGCTCATCAATGATGGCAAAGTTGGTAATGCTCAGATCATGAAGCATTTTTTCTTTTCCCGGTACCTGTTGGTAAACTGCCCCAGCCCAGTTTGGATCGTAAGATCTCCCCGTAACCCCGGTGTGGTGAAAGAACCAGTCTTGTATAATATTTTGATTTTCGTATCGTCATAACATCGCCGGAGTTGATCCGGTAAGATTCCTGACCGTCCAGCGTCACGGTTGCACCGCTCTCTTTTGACCACAATGTGATCTGCAAAGTGGATGTTTCAGGAATAATAACAGGACGGTTGGTCAGAGTGTGGGGACAAATCGGATTGATAATGATCAAATCTTTCCCCGGAAATACAATCGGTCCGCCCGCCGAAAGCGAGTAGGCCGTGGACCCCGTGGGAGTGGAAACAATGAGTCCGTCAGATTTGTAAGTGGTCAGGTACCTGTCATTGATCATGGTCTCCAGCTCCACAATGCGGGACAGGTTACCGCGGTTGATCACCACGTCATTTAACACAACGCCCGAACCAACGACACTTTTCCCCCGGCGGATTCTAACATCGAGCATCATCCTTTTTTCCGTCAGATAATCGCCTTTTAAAATGAGCTCCAGCGCCGCATTTGTTTCGTTCAAATTGACTTCCGTGAGATACCCAAAAGTTCCCATGTTGATGCCGACGATCGGAACGGAATGCTCCGCGATATATCGGGCTGTGCGCAGCATGGTGCCGTCGCCTCCCAGAACGGCAATCAAATTCGCCCTGGCGGCCAGGTCCTGGAGTTTGAATCCCCCTGTACCGCCGATAGCAACTGCCAGGTTCGCCTCCAGGAAAACTTTAATTCCCCTGCTCTCCAGCCATTTTTTCAGGGATCCGGCAAATTGAGCGATATTTTCCTTTTCAATGTTGGCAACGATGCCGACTTTTTTAATTTTCATCCTGAAAAACTCCTAAAAAGACGTGGTTTCGTAACATAAAAAGAAGATGCTGTCTATGGATAATTTTTTCAAACATGAATGTAACCTCTTTGATTTATAAAGATATTCTTAGAACATAAATCCTTGACAGAGAAGCGCCCGATGCGATACGGTGCGCGCCTGTGAGGTGAAGAAAATGGGATTAATCAAGGGCAATTTCTCTTTTATGCAGTTCTCCGTGGAAGGACAGCTGCCGAAGGCTTTCACTGCTTTTGTCAGCAACCGGATCAGGGGCAACTCGTATCGGGAAGCACGCAATGACACGGAAGAAAAAAGGATGGGCTGGGTTTCACTGACGGACATTCTCGACGCTGACTTTGAAGAAGCCAACTACGCGCTGGGCGACTATCTGATCTTTTCTCTCAGAATTGACCGCAAGCAGATTTCTCCGAAACTGATGAAGATTCGCCTCATGGAAGAGCAGAGAAAATTTCTGGCCGAGCACGAACAAACCCGAATCGGCAAAGCCATGAATGAAGGCATCAAAGACCGGGTCAGGCTGGAGCTCATGTCCAAAAGCGATCCTGTCCCTTCTTTCTATGATGTTTTATGGGCGTTGGGACAGAACAAATTATATTTTTCATCGCTGTCAGACAAAGTCGCTGATGATTTTGTGGACTTGTTTAAAAAAACCTTTTCTCTGAATCTTGTAAGAATCCTGCCGCAGCAGCATCCGGCAATCCTTAAAATTAAAACGCAGGACAATGCTGACGGGGCTGATATTTCATCGATCGGCCGTGAATTTCTTACCTGGCTATGGTTTAAATCCGAAGAAAGAAGCGGCCACATCGCCCTGTCAAAGAATGAAGAAGTGGAACTGCATTTGCTCAAACGAATCGTTCTGGAGGCGGGTGAAGGAGAATACGCACAGGGTGTTGTCTGCTCGGGCCTGCATGCCGAACTTATTGAAGGCAAGGAAGCCATCCGTCAGGGCAAAAAAGTGAAAGAAGCCTGTATGAGGCTTCTCTGTGATCAGAATGAATGGGAGTTTCATTTTAAAGCAGATACCTTTTATTTCCAATCCATGAAAATGCCGGTTAAAGACTGGACCGAACCCCCGGAGGATCCTTCAGCAGCCCTGCTGGAGCGGATTTATCTGATTGAAAACGCGGTTAAAACCATGGATAAGATTTATGAATCTTTCCTGTCTGTTCGCTTCTCCGCTAAATGGACGGAAAACGAAAAAGCGAAACTGAACCAATGGTTAAAAAAGACAAACAGGGAATCTGTTTGATAAAAAAACCTTTACAA
This sequence comes from uncultured Smithella sp., assembly GCA_964394715.1. GTDB lineage: Bacteria > Desulfobacterota > Syntrophia > Syntrophales > Smithellaceae > UBA8904. The sequence continues at coordinate 18,476 of CAYMYR010000019.1, read as the reverse complement.
ATAAAATTAAATCGCTAAACTACTGGCAACACAAAAGTCTCAAATCGTTCAACAATAAACCAACAACATTTTAGGGAGGGATATCATCATGGAACAAAAACTGATGGCCAGGCAAATGATAGAATTCAACAAAAATGTCTTTGATAACAGTTTCAGCGCAATGTCGGCGCTGCAGGATCAAGCCGAAAAACTCATGCTAAACATTCTGGACAAAGCAGTCTGGTTCCCGGAAGAGGGCAAAAAGACGATTAATGAATGGATCACAAGCTATAAAAAAAGCCGCGATGACTTCAAAGCAGCCGCTGATGAAAGTTACAAAAAAGCAGCCGATTACTTCGTTGCAGCAGAAAAACAGCAAACAAAGAAATCAGGGAAAAAATAAGACATAACCCTTTCACATCGGAGGTAACAATGGACCCGAAACAAATTGCCAAGCAGATGGTCGCTTTCAATAAAACAGCCTTTGACAACAATTTCCGCGCCATGCAGGCACTGCAGGAACAAACCGAAAGAATGGTGAATAAATTCTGGGAAAAATCGCCGATTTTTCCGGATGAAGGCAAGAAAGCAATTGCCGACTGGATGACAGCATACAAAAAAGGATGTGAAGATCTGAAAAGCGCAGTCGATGAAAATTTTAAAAAAGTCGAAGATTTTTTCAAGGAAGCCAAATAGCCCGTCTGCTTCAAATGAATCTGATATTTTTGCCGCAACGGGTCTCTGGCGGCTGCAGTATGGCCGGCGGAGCGTCCCTGGAGTTCGGACAAAATTTTTGCATCCCTAAAGCGATTACGGGAAAGAAAAGGCCGAATCATTATCCGGCCTTGATGATTTCCGAATCATTTTTTAAAGGTTCTTCCATACTTTGACGTACAACTGTCTGATTGCAGTTCGTTATTCACGGAGAAACATATGAGTCATTCCAGCATTGTCGAAAGCATGACCCGGACGGATTTTTACCCCCACAAACCTCAATCGGTTGAGCTTGTCCAAACGCACATTTCTTACGTCTTTATTACCGGTAACTACGTTTACAAAGTAAAAAAACCCGTCAATTTCGGATTCCTCGATTTCACGACGCTGGAAAAAAGGAAATTCTATTGCGAGGAAGAACTTCGTCTGAACAGGCGCCTTGCCCCGAGCATTTACCTGGATGTTGTTCCGATCCTGCAGGATAACAGCGGGAAAATGTCTCTGGAGGGAACCGGTCAAGTCATCGAATATGCCGTCCGGATGAAAATGCTGCCCCTGGACAAAATGCTCAAAATTCTTCTGTCACAAAACCAGGCCGATGAAAAAATGATGAATGCCGTCGCTGAAAAAGTGGCGCGTTTTCATGAAACAGCCGAAACGGGCGGTAAAATAGACCAGATGGGATCCATCCAAACCATCCGCCACAATACGGATGAAAACTTCGCACAAACCGAAAAGTATATGGATGTTACCATTCCTGCTTATCAGTTTCACTTTATCAGGGAATATGTGAAAAAATTTCTGGACTCCAACAAAGATCTTCTGGAGAGAAGGATTGCGCAGCATAAAATTCGGGACTGCCACGGCGATTTGCATCTGGAACATATCTGCGTTGCGGATGATATCATTATCTTTGATTGCATAGAGTTCAATGAGCGCTTCCGGTATGGTGATGTGGCGGCGGAAGTTGCCTTTCTGACGATGGACCTGGATTATAACGGATATCCCCGTCAGGCGGAGGATTTCGTGCATGCCTATCTGCAATATTCCGAGGATGCTGATTTAAAGGCACTTCTGAATTTTTATCGGTGTTATTACGCCTACGTCCGTGGGAAAGTCATCAGTTTTCGCCTTGACCAGAAAGAAGTCCCCGAAAACGAGCGCGCGGAAATCAATAAAATCGCGTCAAAATATTTTGACCAGGCATACACATATGCAGCACGTTTGGAAAAGCCGGCCCTGATCCTCACCGCGGGACTGATCGGTTCCGGAAAAAGCTACCAGGCACAGAGGATTGCAGCCCGCCTCGGTGCGGATGTAATTCGTACAGACATTCTGCGCAAGGAAATGCTCCGTATTCAGCCGTCTGAAAAGCATCATGAATCTTTCGGCCAGGGGATCTACGCCCCTGATGTTTCTCAAAAGACTTACGAAAAAGCCATCGAACTGGCTGCCGAAAAAATTCAGCAGGGCAGACCGGTCGTTATCGATGCGTCTTTTAAAAATCGCTCTGATCGATCGCTGGCGGTCAGTCTCTCCGAAAGGCTTCGGGTACCATTTTATATTATTGAATGCAGTTGTCCGGATGATGTTGTAAAAATCCGCCTGGAAAAAAGAAAACAGGACAAAGACAATCCGTCTGACGGCCGCTGGGAAATCCTGCAGGAGCAGAAAAAACAGTATGAAGAGATAGAAGAGATCCCCGGCAGCAGCTGCTTTAAAGTTGACACGACGGACAATCCGGAAATGATCCGTCAGGATATTGTCCATGCGATTAAAATGGCTGAATTGTAAATCACAGAGTATTTTATTTCCGGGAAACCTTTGCTGCCGGCGATAACCCTCTGGCAGCAAACTAAAAAATATGGGGAATGGTTCACGGGGTGGCAGGCTTCGTTACAGTTTCTCCTGTTTTGTCCCCTGCTTCTGATTTGTTTGCCTGGCTTTTTTCTTTCTCACCGTCTTCAACCTGATCCTTGGCTTTTGCTTCTGCATCCGCCCCGGCTTTTTCTTTGGCTTCGGCTTTTTCCCTGGCCTTTTCTTCCTTGAGCTGCTTAGACTTTTCTTCCGCCTCAAGCCGCTTTTTCGTTTCCTCAATGTATGATTCCACTTTTAAATCCAGACCGACACCGGGATAATCGCGGGCAATGGCTTCAAACCGCTGCAGAGCAGCCGCATACTTTTTCTGTTTATAATAGAAATTACCTATGTAAAACTCATGCTCGGCCATCTTCGTTTTGCATTCCCTGATCTTTTTTTCAGCCAGAATGGAAAACTTGCTTTGCGGAAAACGGGCAACCAGTTTCTCAAATTCTTTTCTGGCATTGATCAGTTCCGTCTGGTCCCGGTCAACCGCACCGATTTCCAGGAAGTTGCACATCCCTATTTGATAAAGGGCATAGGGAACGTTCTCATTGGTCGGATAATATGTTGTAAAATCACGGTAGGCCGCCTGGGCTTCCGGGTATTCTTTCCGGCTGTAATAGGAATCCGCGATGCCCAGTGTGGCCAGAACGGAGAGTTCATGCAGCGGATATTCTTCTTTAAGCCGGGTATAGAATGACTGCGCTTTTTTATAGTTGCCGTTCTGATACTCAGCTGTGCCTCTTGAATAAAGGGCCTCCGGTGTATTTCTGACCGGTTGACTCCTCTTGAATAAAGACAGGAGGTTGTCCTTATTAATCATGTCTAAATTAAATGAGCAACCGCTGCAAATCAGAAGACAGGCTAAAATAATGCTTACATTCTTTAGTTTCACTGGCATTCCCGATAATAAATATTAAAGATACCGTTCTCCCTGTTGGATCTTCAAGATGAACATCACAGGCTTTTTTTAACAAATTCCTCAAGCTTCTCTTTCGGTACAAGACCGATCATGGTATCCAACACTTTCCCCCCCTTAAACATCATCAGAGTGGGAATGCTGCGCACTCCATAGGTGGTCGCGGCTTTTTGAGCATCGTCAACATTCAGTTTCATCACTTTGACTTTGTCCTGATATTGAGCTGCAATCTCTTCAACGATGGGACCTATCGCTTTGCATGGCCCGCACCAGGGCGCCCAGAAATCAATGAGGACCGGCTTTTCGCTCTTTAGAACTTCTCCCTCGAAATTATCATCCGTGGCCACTCCCAGAAATTGGCTGCTCATGACTGACTCCCTCCTGTTGGATTTTCGTCTATATGGCATAGCGAAGTAAAAAAAGTCAAATGCTATTTGACTTTTTGTCCCCTCCATATCATTTTTTGACTGCATGGCATTTATCTGCTATGAATCAGCATACATAAGGAGGACATGATGGGGTCTGTCGGCGTATTATCAGGAACAATTATGATGGAAAGAAGCGAGCTTCTCCAGAAAGGACGTCAGGTGAAGAACCGTAATCAATACGGGGAAGTTCTTTTAACGGTAACCGATCACATGGTCTTCATTGTGCGCCACGGCAATGATCCCGCTGAATACATCCTGCCTCACAGAATCAATCATCTTGCGAACCTTCAGGCGCTGAAAGACCTTGGCGTCACCGAGGTGATTGGTATCAACTCAACCGGATCGCTGAAGAAGAACCTGTATCCGGGTATGATCGTCATTCCGGACGATTTTATCACGCTCATATCCGTTCCTACCATTCACCAGGATAAACTCGCACATATTACACCGTCTCTGGACGAATCCGTTCGTTTCAAACTGATTACAGCGGCCCGGAACAGCAACCTGGACGTTGTGGAGACAGGCATCTACTGGCAGGTCACGGGCCCGCGTCTGGAAACGAAAGCGGAAATCCGGATGATGGCAAATTATGCCGACATCGTTGGCATGACCATGGCCAGTGAAGCCGTTATCGCCCTGGAAATGGGCCTGCCATACGCGTCGGCCTGTTCCATCGACAATTACGGCAACGGTCTGGTGGAGAAACCGCTGAGCATGGAGGAAATCATCACCGGAACACGTAAAAATGCGGATATGATGATGAGGTTGCTTAAACAGTATGTTGAAGGGATGTCATCGCGTTGAAAATCACGGAGATGATTTGTCTGTTTCGGAGGCGACCGACGTAACCAGTACTTTATCGACCCGGTTGCCGTCCATGTCCACAATTTCAAATAAATAACCTTCTGCTGAAAACTTATCGCCGATAGAAGGAATACGGTTCAATCGATACATCGCCAAGCCGCCAAGCGTATTGACATCCGGCCTTTCCTCATCCTTGCCAAAAAAGGACGGGACATTCAATAAATCCTCCACGTCTTCCACTTTTATCGAACCATCCATGAGGTAGGACCCGTCCTCACGCTGAAACACCTCAGGACCATCAATATCACCCGGAGCGGGGAGATCCCCCATAATGTTTTCAGTCAGGTCATGTAGAGTGATAATTCCTTCCATGGATCCGTATTCGTTGATAACAACACCAAAGTGTTTCTTTGTTTTCCGGAACATCTCCAGCACTTTAAGGGCGGGTGCCTGTTCCGGAATATACAGGGGATCAAACAGCAGTTTCTCCAGATGCAGGGTTTGATGTTGTATATAGTAGGCCAGCACCTCCTTGACGTTCACAACACCCTTTATATTGTCAATCTCATCTTCACATATCGGCATGCGAGGATAAGGCGAGCTTAACAATTCAGATAATATTTCATCATTCGGTTGATGAATATCGATCCAGACGACATCAACTCTGGGCACCATGAGTGCGCCGGCTCGTTTATCACCGAAACGGATGACTTCATTAATGATATCGGATTCCTCTTTTTCAATTGCGCCATGTTCTGAACCTTTCTTCAAAAACATGCGCAGTTCTTCTTCTGTGACCAGTGCTTCATTACGATTATGAACACCAAATAATTTCAGAACGACTTTTGTTGATATACTTAAAATCCAAACCACGGGATAGGTTACCAAACCGAATATCTTCATGGCAGGGGAAAGGAAGATGGCAATCGTTTCTGCATTATTGAGCGCAATGGTTTTGGGCACCAATTCTCCGATGATCAGAGAAAGATAGGTAATGACACCCACAACGATGACGATGGAAAGTGCATGGGCATGTGGAGCCAGCCAGCCAACACTTTTTAACAGGGGAGCCACATCTTCCGCCAAAGCCAATCCGGCAAAGGCACCGGAAGCAATACCAATGAGCGTGATGCCCACCTGGATAGCGGACAGAACTTTTTCCGGTTCGGCTAAAAGGGTAAGCGCAGTTTTAGCGCCCAACCGGCCAGATTTTGCTTCTTCTTCCAGGCTGGAACGGCGAGCGGAAACCAAAGCGATCTCATACATGGCAAAGATGCCATTCATTAAAAGCAACAGGGTGATAACAAGTATTTCCAAAATATCCACTCCATAAGACAGTTTCCATCTGTTTGCTCATTTTCATATTCCTGATCAAATCAGGAAGCACAACCATTACAGCTTTTTGAGCAGAATATTTTCCGGCAGCTGATTAATCGCTTTTCGAAACGATTCCAGAGAAGCGGACAGCGCGTCAACTTCCGGACCATGAATAAATGGCATGGTATTTTGCCCCCGTCTCTCCATTGCCTCCACCACATACTGAATCGTCAGTCTGTCCGGATCCAGCGCCGGCTGATAAGCCGGATCTGAGCCATCGTCACTGTCGGTTGCCACAAGGATATTGCTTTCGACGAGATCAAAGAGAATATCGTTGACAAAACGGATCGGGATTTCCAATCGGCTTGATATTTCACTCGCAGTCAATGCCTTTTCTCCCGCGCGGAAATTTGCAATCAGGTGATGCGTGACCTGAAGGGACAACAGTGTCCTTATGCGATGACTCGCCTCAAGCGCGTCCGGTTCAAATTCATAGGTATCCACATTCTGATGGGCAAAGGAAAGTTCCGCTCCGTACAGGACAATCAGCCAGCTCAGTTGAAGCCATACCAGAAAAAGCGGAAGCGCCGCAAAACTTCCGTATATGGCGTTGTATTTTACGACACCCACCTGGAACGTAATGTAAAACCACTGAACCATCTGAAAGATCGTTCCTGTAATGACTCCTGCAAACAGCCCCGAAGCAAACCGCACCCGCGTATTGGGCATAAATACATAAAGAAATGTAAAAAGACCCCACATCATTGTATAGGGAAAAAGTTCCAGCAGGAAAAAAACCGTGGATCGAAAGTTCCCAAGAACGGTAAACTTTTCCATAATGGTGGCAACCTGGGTGGAAACAAAAACCGTCACGCCGCCGGAGAGGATAAGGATCACAGGACAGATCAGCATGAGCGACAAATAATCGGCGAATTTCCGGCCGAGCGGACGCTGTTTTTTGACGCCCCAGATGTCATTGAAGGAATCTTCAATATGGCCCAGAACCTTAAGAACTGCCCAGAAAAGCATAATGACGCCAACCCCCGCCATCAATCCGCCCTGCGTGTTTTCCAGAAGGGAGTGGGAAAACTGGATGACGTTGGCTAGAATATCCTCATGACCCGCAAGTTTTTCGCGCAGTTGTTTTTCCAGAATTTTTTCAAAACCGAATCCCTTGGCAACACCAAAAGCCATGGCCAGGACCGGGACAATTGAAATCAGTGAATAAAAGGTCAGGGCTGAAGCGCGCAGCTGACATTTGTCTTCATCAAAACCGCGCACCGAAAGAATCACCACCCTCAGAAGATTCAGGAAAAAAGACTTCCCGGGAGGAAGACGCTTCCGCTGGATGCGCCATACATCCTGTTTAATGAAATTCACCGTCTTCTGGAGCTGTTGCCCTATGCCCGTCATCCCGCCTCCTGTGTAATTTCTTTTATTTTTCGATTCTCTCCAGCTCACGCGACTTTCCTTAAGACCCCGGCGGATCAAAGCCTGCATGTCTGAAACTCAGCAGGCTCGAGGATAGTGATCTTCCTTCTTTTGAGATATTCCGGGAAACCATACAGACGTTTCCCCGTATACTCCATCACCACGGCGTCTGCGGGACAGTTATTCAGGCAGCCAAAGCAGGCCACACACCGGTCCCGATCCACAAACTGCTTCTCCGGATGGATTGCGGCAACCGGGCATTGCTTGACGCAGGTCTGGCAGCCGATGCATTTCTCACCGTCAACCGTGTGTTTGGTGATCGCTTTCTTGTTGAACCAGATCAGCGGCAGTGTCCTCAGAATTTCTCTTGCCGATATTTCCGATTCATACGTAATTGATTCACCGCGGCTGATTCGCTCAATCAACTGTTCTGTAAAATTTCTCACATGCCTGAAAGTAGATACATCCGGCAGATGCTCTCCCGCACGTTGATTGGCACTGTCCCAGGACGGTGTGGGATAAGACGGAATACTGCGGAATGCGGCCATTCCCACAGCCACACCACCTGCGTCGTTCAGCAATCGAAGCGTGTGACACAACGCATTGTGCTGATTGCCCTCAGGTCCCCCGAAAGAAACAAACGCCGCCACCGGTACGCCTGTAATTTTCGGCATTACCGTCAGAAAACTGCTGACATTTGACGGAATATCATAATAGAAAACAGGGGAGCCCACCAGGATCAGATCATAATCCGAAATATGCTTTTTATCATACTTCCGCATATCCGCCAGATCCGCCGTGATTCCTTTTTCTTTTAAAATGCAGGCGATCAGTTTCCCATAGCGGTTGGTAAATCCTGTCTGGCTGTAACACAAGACCAGCGCGCGTTTCGGGTTTCGGATTTTCAATTCCCGCGGGAAGGCCCGTCCACTTTCAGCAAAAGTAAGCGGCAGGCTCAAAGCTGCACAAACAATTACGCTTTTTTTAATGAAATCTCGTCTGGTGTCCATGGATGATTTACCCGGCCTTTCAGTTTTTTGACTATTCATTTTCGTTGTCTTCTTTCACAAAGCTGATCTTCAGTTCGTAAACCCCGGTATCCAGATGTGTCGTCATGGGATGGCCGGATTTGGAAAAAACATGCATCATCGGCTTATTACTTGACAGCACGTCCGCTGTGAATCCCGCGATGTTTTTCTCCTTGGCGATGCGGATCAGGTATTGCAAAAGAAATGTACCGATGCCCCGCTCCTGCCAGTCCTGATGGGTCGTAAAAGCCACCTCGGCATATCGCGTGTTCGGATTATTGATATACCGTCCAATGGCTACAATTCTCTCACGTCCCTCCGGTTCCTCTTTGCCGATCACTGCGGCAATGGCCATTTTATCGTTATAATCAATGGCGGCAAGGGGCATGGCCACTTTATGGGAGAAGGATTTCAGGTTTTGAAAGAACCTGGTATAGACAGCCTGTTCCGGCAAATCGTAAATCAGATCCTGAATGGCACGTTCATCCGTTGCCTTGACCGGGCGGAAAAAAATCGGGGTGCCTTTCCTGTCGGTCCAATTGACTTCATATTCTTTCGGATACAAAACTACCGGCAGCATCTGATCCCGGTAAATATAGCCCTGCCCTCTGGCCGCTTCCAAAAGCTCGTCGCGAAAATCGGGATGCGCGATGTTGATGAGCATCATGGCTCTCTCCCGAATGGACTTTCCATGCAGATAAGCGATGCCATATTCTGTCACGACATAATGAATATCCCCCCGTGTCACAACAACGCCGCTGCCCGAGGAAAGATGAGGAACAATGCGTGATATTTTGCCGTCTTCCGTCGTGGAGGGAAGCACCATGATGGATTTGCCTCGTCGGGACATGGCCGAACCGCGAACAAAGTCCACCTGACCGCCGATGCCGCTGTAAAATTCAAAACCCAGAGAATCCGAGCAGACCTGTCCGGTCAGATCAACGGTCAGCGCAGAATTGATAGAGACCATCCGGTCATTTTGGGCAATCACATACGGATCGTTGACATACTGGCATGGCCGAAACTCAAAAAGAGGGTTATTGTGCACGTAATCATATAAACGCCTGGTCCCCATGCAAAAAGCGGCAACCACTTTCCCCGGATGAAGCGATTTTTTCCGGCACGTCACCACACCACTTTCAATCAGGTCGATCAGACCTTCTGTAAACGTTTCTGTGTGGACGCCCAGATCCTTTTTATTGGCAAGATACGGATACACGGAATTAGGAATTTTCCCTACACCGGTCTGGATGGTGGATTCGTTGTCGATCAAATCGGCAATCAGTTTCCCGATTGACTGAGCGATGTTGTTCGGCGACTTCTGCTCAAATTCCAGAAGCGGCGTATTGTTTTCTACAAATGCAGAAATCTCACTGACGTGCAGGAAGCTGTCACCCAGCGTTCGGGGCATATTGGGATTGACTTCCGCCACCACGTATCTTGCCACTTCCGCCGCCGTCTTGGTAATATCGACCGAAATCCCCAGGCTGACGTAGCCGTTCCTATCCGGTTCTGATACGGTAATGAGGGCAACGTCAATGGGCATGGCACCCCGCAGCATCATCAGAGGCACTTCCGAAAGAAAAATAGGCGTGTAATCGGCGTGGCCTTCTTTGATCGCCGCACGGGCGTTGGCACCGATAAAAAGCGCGTTATGCCGGAAGTGCTCTGTATAAACGTCGGTTGTGTAATCGGTGAGCCCCAGATCAAGAAAGTGAATCAATTCCACGTCGGCAAGATTTCTTCCCTTCTCCAGAAGAGTCTTCACCAGCAATTGGGGTTCACCGCAGGCGGATGCAATAAATATCCGCGCACCACGCCTGATCCGTGACAAAGCCGTTTGCGCGTCAGTCAATTTCTGTTTATAGGATTCCTGCCAGTTGAGGATCATATTGATTACCCTTTCTCCGTATGCAAAAAGGATTCATCATCTTAAGCCAAGTGATGAATTACCGGACATTTGAAATCCTGAAAACGAACGGCTTCAACTTGTGCCTGTTAAAAAGCACCGAGCTGGCAGGGTTTGATCTTTATTTTGAGATTCTCACAGGCGGCACAGACATCGAGGCGTTTGATTTTTAGCCTTTCGGCAATCTCCCAGGCTGCCTGACAGGAAAGCCGTTTATCAACCATTGCCTTTTTTATGGCTGCTTCCAGATCGGGGGACACGCTCTCGGAGGCCGGTACGCGTTTTTGATTTCTGTCAAAGCCGAATAGCCCCAGCTGGCATTGAACAATATTGATATTGAGCAGGTCAATCCCCACGCCAATCTCGTCCAGAGGCACGTTTGTTTTCTGAGCTATTTTTTCTGCAGCCCTGCAGGCAATATTGTTGTCTTTGACTTGCTTGAGGATTTCCTGTTTCAAATCCTCCCTCACCTTTGTACCCTCCGGATGCTTTTTAAAATACTTTCCCTTGTCCTGATGTGCCATAGATTTATCCTCTTCTTTCAAAATGTAATGACGTCGCAAAATATGCCAGAAGCAAGGCGCGCGAATCGTCGAGGAATGAGGCCTGTCGTGCGCAGGCCGCAGTGACGAGAGATGACGCGCAACACAGCATATGGTGTATTTTACGGCGTCATCAGTATTTCATGTAGTGAAACGGCTCAATTGCCGACAAAGACTCTGTATCTAACGTTTTAAACCCGTTTTTCTCCAGCAGTTTTTCTGTTTTTTCAATCTGATCCACATCAACGACAAATACAGCCTTTTCCGAACATTCCAGCACAAAGCCGCAGGCATCATTGATATTAATGCCTTCACGGTAGAGAAGCTGCATCAGTTTATTCAGGCCTCCCGGCTTATCGGGAATCAGCACGGCTAAAACATTTTTCAGGTGAACCGTCATGCCGGCTTCCGTCAGTACCTTCTCTGCGTGTTTTGGCTCATCGACGATCAAATTGATTACCCCGAACGAACCGGCAGTCGATATGGTTGTTGCCCGGATGCTGATTTCAGCCTTGGCCAGAACGTTGGTGACATGGGCAAGCTGCCCCGGTTTATTTTCCGCAGAAACAGAAAGCTGATATGCAATCATATTTCCCCCTCTTCCAATCAAACAATGATTTGTATCTTTTTTACAATTATCCCTTTGTTTTATCAAGACAAATCTAAAAAACAAACCTGTCTTTGGCAGGCATCTTTTTCATGGACTCTCCGTTTCCATTTCGACAAGGCTGCCGCTGCCGCAATACTTTTCCCGAAGCTTTGGCTTTTCAATTTTTCCGGTGGGATTCCTTGGCACAGAATCAAAGATGATTCTGCGAGGACGCTTGTATCGCGGCAGTGCGGCGCAAAACTGCATAATCTCGGTTTCTGAACTCACAAAACCCGGTTTAAGCTCAATGATCGCAGCGGTGATTTCCCCTAAACGATGATCGGGAAGGCCGATCACCGCCACATCCTTGATTGCGTCATGGGTACGTAAAAAATCTTCGATCTGCACCGGATAAATGTTCTCGCCACCAGTAATAATGACGTCTTTCTTGCGGTCAACCAGGTATATAAAGCCGTCTTCATCCATTCTGGCCATGTCCCCCGTAAACAGCCAGCCGTTCTTGAGCATTTCTGCAGTGGCTTCCGGATTATTGTAATAGCATTTCATCACACCAGGACCTTTTACACAGAGTTCACCAACCGCGCCCTGATCTACCGGTTTGCCGTTTTCATCTACAATCTGCACTTCCCAGCTGTAACCGGCTTTTCCGATCGCTCCGACTTTGTGGATGTTTTCAATGCCGAGATGCACACAGCCCGGGCCAATCGATTCCGACAGGCCGTAATTGGTGTCGTAATCGTGCTTCGGGAAGTACTGCTTCCATCGTTTGACAAGACTGGGCGGAACCGGCTGCGCGCCGATGTGCATCAGTCGCCACTGATCGAGTTTGTAATTGGCAAGCTTGAGTTCTCCCCGTTCAATGGCGTCCAGAATATCCTGTGCCCACGGAACCAGCAGCCACACAATCGTTATCTGCTCCTCGGATACGGCTTTGAAGATCCATTCCGGCTTCACGCCGCGCAGCAGAACAGCCCTGCTCCCGGCAAGAAAGCTGCCGAACCAGTGCATTTTTGCGCCTGTGTGGTACAGTGGAGGAATACACAAAAAATTGTCTTCTCTGGTTTGCCCGTGGTGATTCATTTCAACTTCGCACGATATCATCAGCGCGCGGTGTGTATGAAGAATCGCTTTGGGGAACCCCGTGGTCCCGGATGAAAAATAAATAGCTGCGTCATCATCATCGGAAACGCTGACTTTCGGTGCCGCCGAGGAACAGCAGGCGGTAAGCGCGTAATAACTTTCCGCAAAAGCGGGGCGGCCCACGCCCAGAAAAAGCTTCATCTTTATTTTTGGAATTTGCCCGCGGATTGCATCGACGCGCTCGGTAAACTCCGGGCCAAAAATCAAAACGTCGCATTCCGCCAGTTCAAGACAGTATTTTATTTCTTCTTCCGTGTATCTATAGTTCAGCGGTACCGCAAGTGCACCCGTTTTCAAAACACCAAAATAAACAGGCAGCCATTCCAGACAGTTCATAAGTAAAATTGCAACTTTGTGTCCTTTCTGCAGACCTCTTCCCAACAAAAGATTGGCAAACCGGTTGGCTTTGTCATCAAATTCGCGCCACGTCATTTCCCGTCGGTATCTCTTTTCGGGATTGGTTTCGACAAGTTCGTAATCCTTCCAGCTTGCGGCAACTTCTTTGATTTCCGGATTGATTTCAACCAGGCTGATTTCTTCACCATACAGGGCTGCATTCCGTGAGAGAATTTCGGTGATGGGCATTTTATTTTTCATTCCTTCTGATTTTATTGATATACTCCGACATTATGCGGGATTTTCAACACTTAAGCAACACGCCTGATGAAGGCATGTTTATGGTGACTCAAGTATAGAAATTTCATCCTTGTCTGTCAATGAAATATAGGCTGTGCAGCGGGTTCATATTTTTAAAAACATCATTTTATGCTACATTGCCGGCAAAACAGCCGATGAATAGAAAAACATGCCTCAAAAGGAGACGTTCCCATGTCTGTTTCAAAGGAAATTAAATACTTTTTGATAAACTCTGTGTTGTCTTCCGTGATCTATTTTCTGCTGCATCTCTATACGAAAACCATACACGTTCATCTTGAAAATGCTGAAATGGTCCTCAAGCATGCGGAAAACGGGGGACGGGTAATTATCGGCGTCTGGCATCAGCGATTTTTTGGAGGTTTTTTTGTTCCCCCGATGTTCGATTTGACCCCCTGCATCATGATCAGCCAAAGCCGGGACGGAGATTTTATTTCCAGGATCGTCCAGAAAATCGGATGGCAACCGGTTCGGGGATCGAGTTCCAGGGGTGGCAGGCAGGCCCTTCGAGCGATGGTGGAAGGACTCCGAAAAGACCCTATCGGGGTCCATATTGTTGACGGCCCTAACGGACCACCCCGCGTCATTAAACCTGGCCTGCTCGCGTTGGCCAGAGATGCCGACGCATTGATTGTTCTTGGACTTGTTTCTTATGAAAAAGCATGGAAAGCAAACAGCTGGGATCGTTTCATGGTTCCCAAACCATTCAGCAGAATTCTTGTCCGATTCGGTTCCACCTTTGTGGTTCCTAAAAAAACGAGTGATGATGAATTTGAATCACTCCGCAAAAAAGTGGAAGACGCACTGATCCGGGAACAGGAAGAAGCCCATCATTTCTGGGACAAATAACCGGAGAACTTCCGATGGATACGTTCATATTCAGAGCATGATCTGTTGAATCAAGTCTTTCCGCAGATCAATCCCATGATCTCCAGAAAACGATCCATTTCCTCATCTGTCCCGATGGTCACCCGAAGGAAATTATCAATTTTGGGCTTATCAAAATATCGTACAAGAATGCCTTCTTCCCTTAAGCGTTGAAACAGAACGCGTCCGGGATACTGCGGACTGCTTATAAAAACAAAATTCGCCGCTGAAGGGATGACACGGAAACCAAAATCTTTGAGCTTTGCCGACACGCTTTCCCGGGTCCGGATAATTTTAGACCTTGTTTCCTGAAAATAAGCATCGTCCTGAATGGCTGCAAGCGCTCCGGCCTGGGCAAGGCGATCAACCGTGTAGGAATTAATCGAATCCTTCACCCTGATAATGCCTTCGATCAGTTCTTCACTTGCCAGAGCGTATCCCACCCGCAATCCTGCCAGCGAATGCGACTTGGACAAAGTCCGGACCACCAGCAGATTCGGATAATCGCCGATCAGGCAGGCAGCGGATTGGCCGCCGAAATCAATGTAAGCCTCATCAATAATGACCACACGATCTTCGTTCTTTTTCAAAATCCTTTTAATGTCTGCAAGCGATAATCCTTTTCCGGTAGGAGCGTTCGGATTGGCAATGATGATTCCTCCATTTTCCTGAAAATAATCTTCCACAGAAATATTAAATTCATCATCGACTGCTATCAACCGGTAAGGGATTTTAAAAAACTCTGCATAAACCGGGTAGAAACTGTATGTTACCTCCGCAAAAAGAATCGGGGGCCGCTCCGATTCAAAAAAAGCGGGGAAGGAAAACGCCAGCAATTCATCTGAGCCGTTGCCGATAAAGACATTTCCTCTTTTGAGGCGAAAATATCCCGCAATCACATCTCTCAGTGCATCACCTGAAGGATCGGGATAAAGCCGAAGCGTGTCAGAGGCGGCAAGCCGGATGGCATCGATTGCTCTGGCGGAGGGCGGATAAGGGTTTTCATTGGTATTTAGCTTGATATATTTACGGTCTTTCGGCTGTTCTCCGGGAATATAAGGCTTGATGTTTTTAGCTGTCTTGCTCCAGTATCTGCTCATGTCATTCATCCGTATTTTTTTAATTATTGAAAACCCGTGCATCTTAAATATAGGAAACATTGGGAAATTTCCATGTATATTTTGCATATGTGCGCAATAATTAAAGATGAATTCTGACCTGATTTTATGGTATAAAGAAATCACATCCGGTAAAGAATGCTTTTAATGCCCGCAAAAAATAAACTCGGGAGGAACGCAATGAAACCAGGATATCCCCATAAAGAACGGCGTCATCATGATCAGGTCATTTTCATCGAACGACGCAAGGGCAAAATTTGGATGTACGGAGAAATCCTTCTGCTGGCCGGGCTGCTCATGTATGTCGTGTGGCGACTGATATAAGAACCTGTGCATCGTATTTTATCAATCAGCCCCCGTGATCTTCACCGCTTGTCACACCGCAAATGTGTATTCCTGCGAATCGGCGAAGGTGTTTTTGTCAATTCATCATTAATAATGATCAATCACACATACTCCATCAAAAAATAATCAATGGTTCATTATGAACTACCATTTTTAGTTGCACTATTCGCTTCTCATAAGACACGGGGCAACAAATCATCCGTAAGGAATATAATTAATATCAATATTATCAATATCATACAATATGATTTTGGTCGAACTGCAATCAATGGCACACTGATTGCTAATTTGTTTGAACTGTTTGTACCTGAAGAGGAAAATCGTATTGGAAAAGCGGGGCGCAACTTCAACGGACATGAATAAGGTGAAAAATGAAAAAGATAAATCTGGCAGCAGCGGAAAGGGAGAATACAGAAGATTTTTTTAGCGCTTCTGAAGAGAATTATAGCGGACTTGTTCGGAGTATCGAGGACGGCATATTCATTATACGGAACGGATATATCCTTTATGCCAATGAAGGATTTGCCAAAGTTATAGACTACAGTGCTCAAGAATTAATCGGTAGAAACATAAAAGAGTTCATTGCACCGGAATACCTGCCGATGCTGACACAACACCATGCCCGGCTTATCAAGGGTGTTCAGCCCTCCAGCGAATACGACTTCTGCTTAATTAAGAAAGACGGTGTAACCAGAGTGGATGCTGTCATTAACCTGACGGTCATTAACTATGTAGGCGGGCTGGCTGTAATGGGAGTCAGTAAAGACATCGCCGAACGCAAAAAAGCGGAAGAAACACTCAGCGAACTTTTAACCAACCTAAGAAAGTCCATTAAGACAACTATCCAGGTCCTGGGGATGGCATCAGAAGTTAGAGATCCCTACACGGCCGTTCATCAGAAGAGGGTCTCCAATCTGGCCCTGGCCATCGCCAAAGAAAAGGGGCTTCCCAATGATAAAATTGAAGGGATCCGCATGGCAAGTTCCATCCACGACATAGGGAAGATATCCGTTCCGTCGGATGTGTTGTCCAAACCCACCCAATTGAACAACATTGAAATTTCCATGATTAAAGAACACTCTCATGATGGATACGAGATGCTCAAACACGTGTATTCTCCATGGCCCCTGGCGGAAATCGTCCACCAGCATCACGAACGGATGAATGGCGCCGGTTATCCGAGAAATCTGAAGGGGAATGAAATCCTCATGGAGGCGCGCATTCTTGCCGTTGCAGATGTTGTGGAGGCCATGGCTACCCACCGTCCTTATCGTGCGTCGCTGGGTCTGGATGCGGCCCTCAAAGAGATTGAAACAAACAAGGGAGTTCTTTACGACAATAGCGTTGCCAATGCCTGCCTGAGATTATTCCGGGAGAAAGGCTATCAGCTTACATATCAATACGAGTTGTTCAGACTGCACTAAACTTTACGAGGATGGAGATTTCCTGACAGCAAGTCTACAGACTTTCAAGAATCACTGTTTCTTCCTGTGCGTGTTAAAATTAAATTCGGTGATGTGTCGAAGTTTACAATCCGTAAGAACAGAATTTTGAGTCCGCCGCTCGCCAAAATCGAAGGAAAGGGGTTCCTTAACACGCCCTGTGGCCCCTTTCCTTGAGCATCCTTAAAATCGGACTTTTCTATTTGCTACTAACAATTGATTTTTTGTATTTCACGCCTAAACTTGATTAGAATCATAAAATCCCCGTAATATCTTTGAATCGACGGTGAAGATCTCCATTTGATTGCTCCATCATGCAAGACGACTGTTGCATAGTGCAATAGAAATACAATAATCAATTAAGTTTGAGTGAGCCTTTCTTTAATTTGCGGTGGATGGTGGACGGATTGATGCCCAGTAATTTTGCGGCGCCAACAATGGTGCCCGCCATTTGATACGCCTGCCTGATCCATTGCTCCTCAAACTGTTCCATCGCCTTGGGCAGGGAAGGGGGCAGCACGGGCATAGAGGGTTCAGGCGCCGGAAGTGATCGGTCGCCGCTGCCTTGACGGGGGTTGATATTCAGGATGAGTTCCAGATCTTCCTCGCTCAACTCCTGCGACGCATACATAATAGCCATTCGCTCAATAACATTTTTCAGCTCCCGCACGTTGCCCGGCCATTCATAGGTATAGAGCCGATTCATCAGCTTCGCAGAAAGTTTGATGTCCGTTTTATATTTTGTGTTGAAGACCTGAATGAAATATAGGATCAGGGGCGGGATATCCTCCTGCCTGTCACGCAGCGGCGGGATGAAAACCGGGATCACCGCGAGCCGGTAAAAGAGATCCTGCCGGAAATGTTTGCTGTTCATGAGTTTGTCCATGGTGAGATTGGTGGCGCAAAGGATCCGAACATCCACCGCCTGTGTCTTGTTACCGCCGATCTTCTTGAAATTTCCCTCTTGAAGGAATCGCAATATTTTACTTTGCATTTTCAAGGGTAATTCACCGATTTCATCCAGAAAGAGCGTTCCTTCATGCGCCTCTTCCAGGAGGCCCTTCTTGCCACTCCTTTTTGCACCGGTAAATGAACCTTCTTCATATCCGAATAATTCCGCTTCCAGAAGTTCATCGGGTATGGAGGCGCAGTTGATGGCTACGAACGGTTTGGCGCTGCGGTCGCTGAGCTGATGGATTAACGCGGCCATGATTTCTTTGCCGACGCCTGTTTCTCCCCAGATTAAAACGGGGGAAGAGGTGGCAGCTGCTTTCCATCCCAGGCGGATGACCTGCTGCATGACGGAACTGGAGTAGATAATCTCCACCTGGCCTCCGTCCCCGGCCATCTTTAAGTTTCTGCCCTC